>JAFAQB010000188.1 GCA_019246625.1 Nitrososphaeraceae archaeon | reverse complement strand
AGGAGGAGGCGGCGGAGGACCAGGAGGTGCTAATCAGGTACATGTTCCCCCAGTATTTCTACCGGCGGATCTTCTAAACGTATGGACACTCTCCTTAATTCTAAGCCTCGGAGCTGGTTTATTCCCTGCATGGAAAGCATCACGACTATCTCCAATACTAGCTTTGAGAAGATAGCAAGTTTTATCCGAGATGTGAACCGGTTATGCGAATCATGACTTCAAAAACAAACATCGGTGTATGAGAAGTCCCCTAGACTTGGTCGTATAGAATGCTCCTTTAGGGAACTATGGCCCGACCTTGTCCAAAGGACCAATAGCTTCAGAATTGCAAGTATATTATAGATTCGACACGACACGTTATCGTGTTGTGGTTTTATATTTGGCGTTAACATGGGATTCTTTTTACAGAGTTTAGAACAGCCTTGTGGCTCTGCATTTATTTATTTTTACAATATTGAAACATCCAGAATCTTCGAACTGCTACGATCCTATAGTATTACGACGACTCGTTGTCATTTCATGAATCCTAGATGTTTCATCTCGTACTCGATGAATTGACAGGCTTAGTAGAAACCATCCTTTTTTCTGACAATTCCGTCAAAGCTTTCTAAGAGCATAATGCAATATACATATTGAGAGTCAAGGTATGTCAGATTGGCAAATACAACGCTGCGTGTTTTTTTAAGAAATGCGAGGATACCTTTATTTCTATGCAGAAAGAGCAACCACATACATATTCACAGTCTGGCAGCATATGGTATTATAATTGGTGATGATACGCCAGTACGAAGGAAAGAAAGAGTTACAGGATGTTTTCTGAATGGCTAGTTGAAGCGTATTATCTTAGAACATTTCTCGGCTTATCTATCACATATACCACATTTCACTACTCTTAGAAATTCACCGAAAGAATAAGTGGAACTCTACTAGAAGGGTAATTTCGTCATTCATAATTCTTACAAAAATAGGACAACTATTGGTTGGACTAGATTCATCTGGCTTCAATGCAATCCATGCTTCTCAGTACTACGCAGAAAGAGTAAAGATGAAGAGGAGGAGGAGAAGAAAATACATTAAACTATCATTAGCAGCCGATGTACTACTACAACAGATAATCTGTAGAATTAAAATCAGACGTGCTCCTACTACTATACATGATATTATAGACTTCGGCGGGATTATAACAAAGACATCAGGAATCCTACCACTATCTGTTGTTACAGGTGATAAGGGATATCCATCGTTTCAGTGATAGAACGGCTATTTGGAGAGCACATTACATCAAGATTGGTAAGAACACAGAATCGAGAATTATCATTCAGATGCATAGTCTACAACATCCACAGACTGACTAACCTCATTATATACTATACAAATAAGCTTAAAATTATTTGGACTTGTTTTTGTTCGTCACCTTTAATCTCGTTTCTCCTCGCTAGCGCTCCTATGACATTTCTTGACCTAGTTTTTTATTGCCTTTTCTATTTTGTGAGTAATTTAGCTTAGATGATACTGCATGGTTAACTACCACTGTTGTTAATAGTTCCACTTCAAGGGAGTGCTGGCACTCCTGTATTTACTGTAATAACAAATTTACAGTTAGGTGCCTTAGTATCTCCATTCTTGGCATTAAAATCTAGTATTACAGCATTGCCATTTGAACCACAATCAAAATAATTAGCGCCACCACCACCTATCATGACATCATGGCCACTTCCAGCATAAAACTGATCATTTCCCTTCCCCCCGACCATGAGTGTATTACCACTTGAACCTATGAATACATTATTTCCAGAACCACCATAAAGCTGAGCAGTAGTAGAGCTAGAAGACATCATTATGTTATCACCAGGGCCGCCATATACCTTGCAATTGCCTGTTCCACATTGTATAACATCATTGCCTGCTAGGCCATATATCACGGCGTTTGGGACAGCAGTGGCAATTATGATATCAGGTCCATTAGTGCCAACTATTGGCGGACATCCAGTGCTACCTCCACCAGTGGTACTAGTACCGCCACCGCCCCCGCTACCGCACGTTGGAATTATGAGATTTTTAGGAAGATTTAGCCCTGATGCAATGTCAGATCTCGATAGAGAGGTAACAGGAGCTTGATTAGGTGGCGTTAGTGGGTTGTTTGGAATAGGCAAGGTCCTACCTTTCAGGCGCGTATGCGCATTTACTGTGGGCGATATTATCATACAAGAGAGCAAAATCATCGAAAAAAGCGAGCACAATAGGGGAATACTCAAGATTCTCATCAACATATGCTGTAAGATAGACTTTCCTGTATAAAAACTTCTCATAACTCCATTCTAAAATTTTGTTCGAAAGAAAATTACTAAATTGAAATTCAGATATGGAACCTGTTGGCAATGATATGTTGTTCTGCAGCTGTCAGAGATACATAAACGGTTCTATATAAGTTATTTAAGGAGGGGATAAAAATAAATGAAGAACGAGAAGTATAATAGGAGAAGAGAAATACAGTGAATATTAGAGAAACTTTCATTTTTTCGTTTGAATCTTTAAGGGATAGAAAACTTAGAACCATATTGACAATCTTGATGGTGATGTCAGGCAGTGCTCTTTTAGTTGCAGTAAGTGGCATTGGTGCATCTTTTTCGGATTCATTTAATAAACAAATTCGCAATCTAGCACCGAACATACTTTTCATATCTAGTTCCCAACAAGCACAAGGGGGTGGTGGCCCTGGCATTGGAGGTGGTACACCTACGCCTCCAAAAATTACTTTAAATTCTGCAGTAGTAAATAGGATACATTCACTTCCTCTTGTTACTGACGTGATCTCTACATATAGAGGTTCAGTAACATTACAATCTCAGAGTGAATCCAAGAACGGAGCAATCTTATCTATGGATCCACAAAAACTCAGAATGGTTGCCCCAACATTGGAATTTACAGACGGATCCACAGTACAACCAAACAATCCTGCTGCCATGATTGTAGCTCAAGATGTTGCAAACCCACCTGGCGATGCTAATCCATTTTTGGTTTTAGGTCAAAGCGTTAGGGCGACATATTCATTTGTCGATGCGGATACTGGCAGACAAAAAGAACAGTCAAAGAATTTCATTATAACAGGTATTATGAAAGAAACAGGTAATCCTACAATAGATAATGGTATTGTCATCAACTTGCAAGCTGGAAATTCACTTCTCCAAAAATCAGGCAAGTTTGACTCGCTATTTGTAATCGCACAATCAGCGGATGCTGTAGATATAGTCGAGCAGGAGATAAGAGACCTATATAGTAATAACATAGGGATTAATACTGTGAAAGCTATTTTGAAGACAATACAGCAATTCACAGGTGGGATTAATGCATTTCTTTCGAGTATTGCTATTGTTTCATTAATTGTAGGTGCAGTTGGAATTATTACAACACTTTACACTGCCGTCGTCGAAAGAACGCGAGAAATTGGTACATTGAAAGCTATTGGTGCGCAGAACAGGAATATCTTGGCCCTTTTTCTAGTCGAGGCTTTATTGATTGGAATATTTGGAGCGACACTAGGTTTGTTATCAGGAATTGGGTTTGGTTACGCTTTAAGTGCAGGGATACGTCCAGGTAATGGGGCCTATACCCCACCAATTTTCCTTGCAAGTGACATGTTCAGAGTATGGATGATTTCTGTTGGCCTCAGTATAATTGCTGGTCTATTCCCAGCATTAAAAGCATCCAGACTGCTTCCTATAGCGGCGTTGAGATCACAATAAATATGATAAGATATAACAAGCCAATCTAATACTGACTATGCTCAATAGTACTAGTAGTCGAGACTTATCATGGATTACAAAATACCATCTATGGATAATAATGTACTAGCATTCAATGCGAATAATAGCAACAGAACAACACTATCAAGACGTAACAATGGACCGTATCATTTTTATCATACTTCTTTGAGTAAAAGTTAAGACTGTGCAAATATGCTGGATCATAACTCACGTAGGGAAAATAGAGCGAGCGTAAACAATCAACCTAGCACCAATCCATCTATCGCTTTGAAGGTTGAAAAGCTTTCCAAAGTATTTGAATCTGCTGCTGGTAAAGTGTTTGCTCTAAAACAGATCAACTTTACAATCAACAAGGGTGAGTTTGTGTCAATCATAGGGCCATCGGGCAGCGGAAAATCTACTTTGTTAAATATGATAGGAGCTCTAGATAGACCAACTTTTGGTAAAGTTTTCATTGGTGGAGTAGATATTTTTTCATTAAAAGATCACGAAATTGCAAGTATGAGGAATACCATGATAGGCTTTATATTCCAATCTTTTAATTTGATTAATAGGACTACAGTTCAAAAAAATGTAGAAATTCCTAGCATAATATCTTGTACTTCGGGAGAAGGTAAAGAAAGAACTCAACGTGCATTAAAGATTCTAGATGTTCTCGGCATTAAAGATAAAGCTAAATTCAAACCAACTAGTTTAAGTGGAGGACAGCAGCAAAGAGTTGCGATAGCAAGGTCACTTATGAATAATCCTACTATAATTCTTGCTGATGAGCCCACAGGCAACCTTGATACAAAGACTGGAAATGAAGTTTTTGATCTGCTCAAATTGCTTTCGACCAAATTCAGAAGGACAATAGTAATGGTTACCCATAATGACGAACTTGCCGAAAAGACTGATAGGTCTATTTACATTAGAGATGGAAGAGTAGAGAAAGAGGTTACAAATTAAACGATACCAGGGGACATGAAGGATACATGGACGAGATAATACAACCATTGACAATACGCTTCCTAATTCTTGCAGGATTGCTATTTTCAGCTTCGGCTGTTGCAAATACAAATAATGCCATTGCCGCTTACGCACAATCATATAATAACAATAATGCTGTATTTCTAGACAACGGACCAAACACTGACAGGCCACCTGCTTTCTTGGATGCTTTCTGGACAAATAACTTAAGCGCAAACTCGTCAGTACCTAGTAACAGTGTAGCAAAGACTGAAGTAGGTCCTGGGGACGGGGTTGCCACTTTGGCAGTAGTATTAGTCAATAGGGGAAGATCAGATCTTACAGGAGTCACTGGCTACCTAAACCTTCCTGCAGGTTTCAAACCACTCCCAGGAAAGAATAATGGAACTTCTCAATCTGTAGCAGGCTTTTATTCTGTAGTAAAAGCAGGAAATACATTTATTCTGTATTTTGACATGAATGTTTTAAAGCAGGCAAAAGTGGGTGGATATTCTACTCCACTGACACTTCAATTTAGCAAGATAAATCAGATGGGACAACTTACAACTACAATTACGATCCCGTTTAGACTTACTGGCAGGGTCATTTTAAATACAGTATCAGAGAATAAAGAGTTAATCCCAGGTTCACCAAATGTATTAAAGGTCAATATTCAAAATAAAGGCACTGCGGATGCAACAGGCGTTGTGGCTACAATTACAAGTGTAACAGGAAGTAGCACCACGGCTGGCAGTATTAGTACTAGCAGTAGTCCTACTAGCACTGGCAGCAGCAACACAACCTCTACCCAGCAACAGCCATCTTCATCTCCCGCATCACCTTCATCTTCTTCTTCTATTCCGACTGTAAATGTAGGATCTCAAACATTTAATCTCGGGAGAATACCAACGAATGGATCTGCAGAAATAAATCCTATAGTATATCCGACCAGTTCTGCTGGTGAAACTGCACAGAATCTGAACCTCCAGATATCTTATGGAGATGCATACGGTAACCAAAAAGTCTTAAATGCAATTGTCGGTCTCATAATAGCACCAAATCCACCGCAATCGGTGTTAAACCTTACAACTAACAATGGAAATGCATTAATTTTAACAGCAGGCAAAATAGAAAATATGGAGTTTACACTTCAAAATAATGATAAAAACCCAATAACCAGTGTTGTTGCTTCACTTAATTCACAAACTGATGCTATGAAGATTCTTGGAGATTCTAGATGGACATTACAGTCGATGTCGCCTCAATCCAAGCTGAATATGTTTACCAAGGTCTTTGCGTCTTCTACGTTAGTCGGCCAACCCACTCTCCTTACCCTAACAGTACAATATGTATCACAAGGACAATCAAAGACAGATTCTCTTAACCTTGGAGCATATATTACTGGTGAAATCAGAGTACGAGTATATGACGTACGCATCACCAATGTAGGCAATATTCCAAATCTTACTGGAAATATATTGAATGAAGGAAACACAGTTGGATTGTTTACTACTGTGCAAATTGTAAATAACCAACAGCAAACATCATCATCTTCAGCAGCGCCATCAAATAGCGGTGGAACAAGACAACATCACGGTCAACAACAAGAACACAATATAGCAGGAAGTAACCAATCCCAAGGATCCTTAGCTGATTTTATTAACCCTCTGCCGCCTCCTCAATATCTAGGTGATCTTTCAGTAGATTCTCCTCTACCATTTAGTATTCCACTTACATCCAACAATAAGACAATAACAGCACCTCCAGGCAATTATCCTGTGGCACTCAAAATCTCATATAGTGATGACTTAAAAATTCCACATCAGTTTGTTGATACTAACCATACGGTTACCCTCCAGTCTCTATCTCAGTCTGGCGGCAGAGAGCATGGTGGTGGAGGTTTCGCTGGACTTGGAACTATTTTGACAGGCGGTCAAAGAGAAGGAGCCGGTAATAATATCTCTGGAATCATCATGATAGGAGCTATAGTGGCTGCTATAGCAATAGCTGCTTTGTATATTATCAGGAGAAGAAGATCAAGATCAAAGATCGTTGGATTACAGGCTAATAGAGTAATGAATGAAGACACTTTCCTAGACGACATTGCTGCGGATAAAGATATAACTAGATCTGACGCTGTTGGTAGTAGGAAGGACAGGTAGGTAATCAAAATAATGGATGTTAAGCAAATTTTCTTACTATCCATCGATGCTATAAAGGAAAGAAAAGCGAGATCTGCACTTACAATATTGATGGTCATAGCGGGAAGCGGTTTGATGATTGCACTTAATGGTATCAGTGCTGGTCAGAATGTTTTTGTCAACAAGCAGCTAAATACATTAGCAACTAACATACTTTTTGTCAGCTCAGGCCAGCGTTCATTTGGTCAAGGTCCAACTGCTGCTTCTATTACTATAAATTCGGCAGTTGTAGATAGAACAA
>JAFAQB010000144.1 GCA_019246625.1 Nitrososphaeraceae archaeon | reverse complement strand
ATCTCTTGCGTAATTAGGTATTCTAAAAATTTTTGAATAATCTAACCATTTTCATATCAAAATGTGAGAAATCACTTGTTATGAACGAATGAGCAGATTGGGAAACAATATAATATTGATTATAAAAATACAGGGTCCTAATTACGCGAGAAGTCTACAATACAGTGAATATGAACAGCTAAATTACTTGCACCAACAACTATTACAATGCATTAACAAGCCTTGTCATTTTCTGAAAGCTGACTTCAAAACCAAAGCGCTCCTCTTCTTTCTTCATATTTCTGTACATATTCATCAATAGGTGAATGTGTTTGATAGTACTCAGTCTGCCATCCATCTTTAGTCTAACTATTCTGTAAACATCATCATAGTATTCAAATTTTTGGAGTACTTTTTTTCGGTATTGTTTAAAATCAAACTTACCGTTACTTTTATCAAGTATTTCAAGCAAAATATCGCAACATAATAGAGAAGGAATTATGCCTTCTCCTAACATAGGGAAAACACATCCGATAGATTCACCTGCCCCTATTACATTTCCGCAATTGAATGGCTCCATTCGTTTTGGCGGAGCAAGACGTATGGGTCTGCCTATTTTCTTTACAATTCTGGCTTCAGGATGTAGTTTGAAAAACTCCTCTATACCATAGTATTTTTTATCAATATCTCCAGCGCCAACGTATCCCTTTCCATTTTCAAGAGGAAAATACCAAAAGTAACCTCGTGCTCCTTTATAACCTATTACGTAAAACTCCTCTATACCTTGTATGTTTTCAACAAAGTATTCATATGCAGGTATAATAAAATCGTGCTTTGATTTTGGAAGCAATGTACGATGAAGGCCTGTACAATCAATTACATAGTCATATTCATTGAATGGAAAAGTTTCGGGAATACATTTGATACCATATGTAACCTTGACACCCTCTAATAGATCATGTTCCCATTTGTGTTTATCATAAGTAACTAGCCCTTTGAGATCAAGATATTCTTGAATATTGTTTGGGAGAGCCATTCTCAAAATTTTGCCAACGTGGAAAATGTAATCATCAAAATTGAGGCCAGCTTCTTTCGAAAACTTTGAAAGCATATGTCTTGATGCTCCCCATGCGCATACTGCCCAGTGATTTTCTTTCTTCGATGATTCAAATATTTCTATCTTGTGGCCTCTTTTTTGAAGCAAACATCCTAGATAACTGCCAGCCACTCCTGCTCCGGCAATGGCAATTTTCATGAATTTATTATCGATTTTGTTAACTTATAATTCTTATTACGCCAATGATATTTACAAAGCATAAAGGAACGAAAATACGAAGTTATGTCTATTGACAATATCTTTTTAATGTATTCTGTTGACTTTTAGAATCTACCTTGATAGACGATATGAAATTCGTCAACTGATTCTTAAATACCTTGAGTCTATAGATAGATATTTTCTCTAAACTATGAATCACAACTATATCAAACGTAGTGAATTAAGGTAACATGTGATTATTAATTATGTTGACCTCTGATTGAGTGATAGATATCAAAAAAAAACGTCATTTAAATGATTTTCTGTAAACTTTCATAGTATTGGTTTATTGCCCTATATTTACCAGAAGTTGTTCATTAAAGAAATGATAACCAGGCCAAGATAAATATCAGCAGGATCATTTATTATAGTTATTATAAATTATAAGGTATATTGTATCAATGATGGATTGATTTATCTTCCTATAACTTGATATCTCGCTTTGTTCATGTGAATTAAATACAATAGTGTATAAATAGAATTTTTACGATCAACAACATTACCCGAGTTTAATTCTCGAAATTGTATCTTGTTGTATCTAACTGTAGTTACAAGAAGAAATAATATAATATCGCTTCAAGTAGATGGATTACTTATACTAATACAGAGTTACAATCAATAAAGTGAATATATAGTTATATCTAATAGACATAAAGATGAACTTTAGTACAAAATAGGGTTTCACATAAATAGTTTATCTCCGAGCGTTCTCTAAATGAATCGAACTACAATGTCATACATGGTAGCGACAATAGTTTCCTTCGCTGCATTAGGTGCATTAACAATGCAACCCACACTTGCAATGGCGGAAACACAAACACAATTCGCGAACACACCTTCCAATGACGCAACTAATACAGCTTCCACAGGCTTACCGTCTTCCACAGCTTCACCGTCTTCCACAGCTTCACCGTCTTCCACAGCATCTACCACTACAAATCCTGCTTGCGGACAAGTTGTTTCGGGAACTGTCACGCTGACATCCAACCTTCAATGTGCAGGAGATGGATTAATTGTAGGGGCTGACCATACAATAATAAATCTGAATGGTTATAAACTAATGGGTCCTGGAAAAGATAGTTCAAAAGTAGGTGTTATGATACCTGCCACAGCTGATGTGCAAATAGTTGGGCCTGGATCTATAAGCGGCTTCCAAGCTGGAGTTTTGATGACTGGAGCTCAACACGTAAATGTCAACACACTAATTGCTCAAGACAATCAAATTGCTATGTTTATGACTGGCACACGTGATACAACGATTACTGAAAATATACTTAAAGGAAATACAATTGGAATAGCAGCTCATTCCGCTAGCGCTATTGATGCAGAAACTAACATACTAACTGGCAATGCATTGGCCGGAATTACGCTCGTAAATAGTTTCGGATCTAATCTAGCAATGAATACCATAGCAGGATCCCAGAATGGCGTATTTCTAGATCCTCAAAGCCATGATAACGTAGTAGACTCCAATACAGCGCTGAAAAATGTTGAAGACATGAACAATGCCAACGCACTGCCTACAAACATTAATCACAGTGACTTCAAAAATAACCTTTGTACCATTAGCAGTCCTAGTGGACTATGTAAGGGAACATAACTACTACTCCAATTTACGTAATAAATACTAGGACATCAACAGACAGCCAAAGGGTGTCCCACATCTATTTTTTATTTAAACAACATAACAACATTCTGGCTTTTGTGTGATATAGATGAAATGCACTCAATTATGATAACTTCATTACAAAAAGGGAGACTTTCTGTTTGTAAACCCACCAATCTGACATCATAGTATAGTTATGTGTAATTATTCAACTTAATGCCAAAGTATCGGCTTCTAATAAAGATCTTTTGCTTGTACTAATTGGCTCCGTTAACTTAAGCTATTCGTAATTACAAAATTGATGAATCTGGCTCTCTTCTTTCATATGTAGATACAAGACATACATCCTTAACCAGTTGCAGATATGTTTT
>JAFAQB010000130.1 GCA_019246625.1 Nitrososphaeraceae archaeon | reverse complement strand
TTTTCAAAATATGTTCAACTAGTTTATTCATGACCTTTGAATCATGTACTTTCTCATCTGTAACTTCTAAAGAAAGGATCTCCTTTGTCTTTACATTAACAGCAACATGGATCTTGAGATAGCCTTTCTTTCTTATATTCCACTTATCTCTTAGCCATTGGCCTCTATTTGTTACCTTGATACCAGTGCTATCTATTGCAATGAGAATATCTTCATAATCATCATCATCTTCTTCTTCTTTTATTCTACTACTACTACTACTACTGCTACTACTATCTATGTCAAGTCTACTTAGTCTTCTACATATCTGGCCATAACTAGGATGGTTTGGTATATTCTTCCCTGTGGCTTTTATGATACCTTCTGTTTGTCTATAAGGTAAATGAAGGTAAACCCTAATGTAACCAATGACAAGGATAAAGGAATTAGGATATCGGTACTTCTTGCCTTCTTTATTTTCATTCATCCTTGCAAGCTCTGAATCCCATGCATCAAGAAAATCATATGCAAAGAGTATTTCACCACGTCTTACAAGAGACCGGTTATAAGAAGGCCAGCATGTCACAAATTATGCATTCGTCTAGTCCTAGCTAAATAGATTGAGTTATGCAACAAAGCATTTATGATACACCTTTTGTTATGTTAGAACCCAATTTAAGGACTGATATCAGTATGGGCCCAAGGGTGTGTGAATCAAATTTGACACAAATTTAAGGCCCAAAGATAATTTAGATAAGTTATCAAAACCAACCTGAAGCATGTTGACTCCTTGTCTAGTGCACCGTCTATATGGCGAACGGGTAAGGAGTTATGTCTGATCATCCAATAGACGTGAACTTTGACAATGATTTCCACAAATACCATGTAGCAATAGACCTATAGGGTTTCCATGGTTGAGCAATAGCTAACATAGTAGCTGGCTTGGGAAGTTCTGGTAATGAATATATCTTCTGCATGGCTTTCCGTATGCCTAGATCTGTTACAGGTAATACATCTTCTCTTCCAAGACAAAATATTAAAAACATCTCTGCTGTCCATCTTCCAATTCCTTTTACCTGCTGTAATGTGCTAATAACCTCTTCATCAGTCATCGATGGCAATATATCTAAATTTAATCTTCTATCTTCAATCTTGGATGAAAGATCTTTTAGATATTCTATTTTTTTGCTTGATAAGCCAACTTTAGATTTTAATTCTGTATCTGGGCTTGATAGAATTTGTATAGGTGTGGGCACTGCTTCATTATAGTATTTGATAAATCTTTCATAGATTACCATGGCAGCTGTTCCAGCAAGTTGCTGGAAGATTATTGATTCAACTAAGCACTCGAATGCATTATTACGTACCTTAATTGAATATTGCCCTACAGCCTCGATCACTCTAGCGAGTTGTGCATCTACGTTTGAAATATACTTTATAGGATCAATGCTCACAGATTTAATCGTTTTAGGAGAAATTTTAACTATTAATGATCACTATTATTAGTATACCCCACTTAACAGAAACCATGTCTTTTGTAGTATAATATAATAGTTGAAATAATACAAGTACCATTAAATCCCGTTGAAAGCCTCTGCTACAGTTAACCTTCCCTTACATAATGGACATGCTCCAGCGTACCTAGTCAGACGAATGGTTGCGCTTTCGTATGCAATATCAAAAATAATTGTAGATGAATATGGCAAGCATGAATTTTTGAGAAGATTAGCTGATCCTCTATGGTTTCAAGCTTTGGGATGTGTTTTAGGATTTGATTGGCATTCCTCAGGAGTTACAACAGTAGTAACAGGAGTATTAAAGCAGTCATTAAAAGAAGATGTCCATGGAATTTCTATTGCTGGAGGAAAAGGCAGCAAATCTACAGCTACAAAAAATGATATTCCAAGACTTGCTGAAAAACATTACAATCTGTCTTCTGCTAAAATTGATAATTTATTATATGCAAGCAAAATGGCAGCAAAAATAGATAATGCTGCAGTACAAGATGGATACACATTATACCATCATGTCATCCTCTTTGATGGAGAGGGAAACTGGACTGTTGTGCAGCAAGGAATGAATCCTAATGATAGAATGGCAAGGAGATATCATTGGATCTCTGATAATCTAAAGAGCTTCGTGTCTGAACCGCATGTGGGAATCATAAGCAAATGTAAAATCCCAAATACTCTTAATATGACATCAGTTGATTCGGAAGAAAATCGAAAACTTTGTGTAGAATTGGCAACTGGCAATATTGATAATCTAAAATCATCTATATACAAAATAGCTACGATAAATAAAAGAAATGAAGAGACAACTTTGGATGATTGGACTCCAACATATAACGCACATAGCAAACACATAGTAAATAACAATAACAATGGTGATTTGACTGACCATTATGAAATGCCTCGTAGATTAGACTGGAACGTGTTTAGAAGAATATATGATATTCAACCACAAAACTATGAGCAATTAATTTCTGTTTCCGGTATCGGACCTGGAGCCATAAGAGCACTTTCACTTATTGGCGAGATAATTTTTGGAACAAAAGCATCATGGCAAGATCCAGTCAAATATAATTTTGCACATGGCGGTAAGGATGGTGTTCCCTATCCAATAGCACGTAAGACATACGACAAATCCATAAGGTATCTTTCTTCTGCAATAGAAGGTGCAGAAATGGAAAGAGAGCAGAGAATTGAAGCTCTGAAAAGACTTGGAGAATATTCCGCAAGGATGTTCAACGAAGATTAATGGGCTTTGACCGTTCTTTGTAACTAAACAACAGTGACTATGACTAACTTTGTCGCAAGGTATCAATATAAGGCCATTCCAAAAAAGTGATTCTGATAAAGTAATAGAATTTATTTCACATATTATTGTTAATGAATTTAAATTTAAGCTCGAATTTGATGGTTTGGATTCTGACATACTTGCAATTGACGAAAGTTATAACAAGTCTAATGGAAGTTGCTTTTGGGTTGCAGAAACTGTTGCTAATGCTGATGATGACTATTATCATTCCCACATCCAACAAAAACAAAAAATACTGGGTACTACTGCTGTGAGAAATTTGAAACAATTTGAATTGACATGTGAACTAAAGCGTATGTATGTATTACGTGATTTTAGACGATTAGGTTTAGGTCAAAAGTTGCTTGATATAGCGATAGACTTTGCAAAAAGGGCTGGGTATTCAAGGATTGTCTTGGATAGTTCAAAAGCACTTCATGCAGCAAGAGCACTATATCTGAAGAACGGTTTTGTTGACATTCCTAGATACAATGATAACTATAGAGCGGATGTATTTATGGAAAGAAGATTGTTATCATATTAACATGATAAATTAGCTATATTATATAGCAAAGTGCAGTTTAAAATCCAGATAAAGCAATCTTTCCTATCATTGTGCCGGATTCCAACTTTCTATGTGCCTTACGTAGATTTTCAGCATTAATTGGTGACAGCACTTCTGTTAAAGTACTTTTTATTTTGTTACTATCAATAAGGTCGGCTACAGCATTGAGCAAGTGATGTTGTGTTATCATATCTGGTGTTTGAAATAGTGATCTAGTAAACATGAGCTCCCAAACAAACGTAGCACTTTTCTGCTGTAGTATACCTCCTATGTCTACAGGAGCTTTGGTTTCAACTATGGAGCATATCTTACCTTGTGGAGCAACTAACTGCTTCATGCTCTCAAAATGGCCGTCGGTATCATTTAAGCAGAGAATGTAGTCTGTATAATCTATTCCTACAACTTGCTTGATTTGAGATTTAAGATCTTTATGATGGTTTACAACATAATCTGCACCCATTCTCTTACACCACTCTACTGATTCAGTCCTAGATGCAGTTGCGATTACATTAATTCCTGAGTCGCAAGAGGATGATAAAGATGACAGGATAGAAGATTGGTTTGCAGCATTTTTTGCTAGCTGAATGGCTATGGAACCAACTCCTCCTGCACCACCTATAATAAGAATATGCGATTCATCCTGATGATGTTGCCTTTTATTAGTGCCAAGTCTATCATACAAAGTCTCCCATGCTGTTGTAGTAGTAAGTGGCATAGCAGCAGCTTCTTCAAAGCTTAGCGATTTTGGTTTTCTTCCAACAATACGTTCGTCTACCAAATGAAACTCGCAGTTGGTTCCTAATGGTCTAGAAATGCTGCCAGCATAGTAAACAGCATCACCTTTCTTAAAAAGTGTACAATCCGAACCAGCTTCTATTACTTCTCCAGCGGCATCCCATCCTAATATACGTGGAGTATCTTTATTTTTTCTGTACTTTCTGTACTATGTTGGGAAGGAATCAATCCTTTTCTTACTTTAGTATCGACAGGATTCAGAGATTGCATTTATAGCAACTAATAGATCATGTCCTGTAATAGGATGATTTGGCTTTGGGATGTCTAAATCAACTAGAGATTGAGGATCTTCTATTGGCAAGTATTTGTATAGACCAACAGCTTTCATTTTATATATTGCCAAAAAGTGAATACGCAATTATAAGTATAAGACCATATTGCTATGCAGTGACATCCGGCGCTTGCTACGATAGTAATAGTAATAGAATTATTCCCTAATTTGTGATAAGCCACACTTTGTATTAATCATACCCGCTACTACTACTGACGATAGCAATAGAAAACTCTAGTGCCAATCTCTCGTATTTTCAAACCCCATAGGATATCAACGAATCTGAGACTGAGAGATAACTAACATTGATTTCTGAAAGATCAGGTCGGAGTTTGTCTTTAGGCAAGAGGCCATTTATACCACAGCAATCAAAAAAAGCGAGAGATAGGATTACATGAGGGAAGTCATAGCGTCGGGTCACAAAGTATGCTCCAATGGTAAGAGCAGAAGTTGCCTTTCGAGTTGAAGATCTCTGCTAAGTGCGAGTATTCTTTACTGTACTCCCCATATTATAGACTAACCTAAATGATAAGACCGGAGGTAAGAATTTGAAATTCAGTGGAATTGTGTAGTGAACTTTAGTTTAGTATCGGAAAGAAAGCACCGCTGACTAACGGGAAGGTGCTTGATGCTACTGATAAAGTGGATTCTTGCTATACCGACCCGCACGCAAAATATGGATCCATATTGAGAACGTACCACCATCTACTAAAAAATTTATTGTGCAGAATAAACTGTAGAGTTATTTATTAGTTAAATCACTCTCGTTAAATTGATGAATAAAATATCATCTATAGGAATTTCTGCGGCGATTATTACAGGATTGGTAATCTTAGCTGCAACTACAAATTCTGTCCTTGCTTTAAACGCAGGCATACCTGGTAACCGCTCAATGGCATCGCAACCGATGAACCAACAAACGATGGCACAGCTATTTAGTGGTAAGAATGTAACAATTGGCAAAATGACGCTTGGGATGAGACCTGGAGTAATGGTTATGCCACTAATGTGTATGACCTTTAGTGGAAACTTTTCAGGATTCCCAATGTTTGGCAATATGATAGCGCGTAATATGAACCAATCAAGTATGATGATGGGCCCAGGTGCGCAAGGAAAACAATCAATGAGTGGTGTGGGAGCAATGATGAACCAAAGAGGTATGATACCTAGTGTGTGCTTCTCTATGAGTGATGCGATGCTTTTTAGATCTATGATGGCACAAGGAGGATCTATGAATGGTATGATGGGCGGCAATATGACAAGGGGATCAGCAGTGATGGGCGGCGGTAGATAAGAAAACATTGTGCAACTCTAGAAATAAAACAATATAAAAATCCCATTTTATTTTCCTTTTTTTGCTGTTATCTGGTATGAGTAACAGTTTCTTCTTTCGTGACCGCTTGCTTCACTCTGAACTACGCTGATGAGGGTCTTCTCTTGCAACTTTTAGGAATTTGAATATCTGTGTTCTTATTTAGTTTAGAAAAATATTCTCGTTGCTGTTTCCAGATAGAGACTGTTTCATAAGGGTACTATTATTATGACATGAGATGTATTTGGCCATCTCATGGCACGATTGGGGATTTTTGCGGTTCTCTATGGAAGAACTAGAAAAAATGATAGACAACCTGTCCCCAGAGGAGCCAAAATTAAAAGAGTTGACTAAAGAACTGCTAGACGAAGAAAAACTATATCTCTTAGATGCATCATGAAATACAAATGTCAAATATGATAACGGCATCAGCAGAATATCATTGAATTGATTAATTGACTGATAATCCAATAGAAAGAAAAGGTATAGCTTTTTCCTATTAGTAGTAGGAATTGAACACAGAAATCATAAACACATTATTAGATTTAGCTCAGAATTAGATGGGAAAGTGTTATGATAATCTTGCTAAAGAACTATATTTTCCAAAAGTACTTGACAATTCTATAGGCTTTGTTATTGATTCCAACTGCATATCTATGTCTCCCTCGCTTATAGAAAGTCCAAATTTAATATCCTGTTGATTCTCATTCTTAAGGGCATCAGAAATATCATCTTGATTGGTTGATAATGTATCTGATTTGGTAAGACTTTCAACCAAGGTTTCAATTGAGATTTAGATTCATAAAACCAAATCCTAGTGAATTACGCTCGCCTAATCCTGAATCCAGGGCAAATTGAATTATGTCCTTGTTATTATTATTATTATTATTATTATGAATACGATTGAATATAAATTCCCAAATACTACCGATGATAACCTGCTCAAATTTATTTATTGATACCCTAGTCGATATTTGCTTCTTGAACTTAAATATATCAAATATTTTCACGTTGTTATATTTTATCTGATAATTATAATTATAATTAGTTACTGGGGTTAAAGAGTGGATATTATGATTTTGAATGGTTCTGGAGGTTGTTTTTGATTCGTTATTCAAAAGTATAAAAATGTGGTGATTGGAGTTTAGCTCTGGGCTCCTCCAATGAGTTGGTTTATAATTGGTTAATCCTTTGTTCAGCCTGACCGGTAGATGTTAGACCGCCATTTCCCTGTCATTTTAAGATGTTAACATCCTTCCTGCCAGTAGGGACAGAGTTACAATCCCCACTACAGCAAAGATATTCATTTTGTTATTCATATTGTTGGTAGTACAATTTAACTACATAAAGCTCATATATTGTCGCCGTTGCTAAGACTAAGGCCGCTACTACTATTATGGCACGATTGGCAATAGGACCAATAGGCTTTATTTGCTTCCATTCAAATGATGTCCTTAGCGACTTCCTTCACACTTAAGGGGAAGAAGGATTGTTACCATTTTCTCCTTCTCCGCTATGACTACTCCCTACGTTATCGCTGCTGCTTTCTCCTCCATTGCTGTTACTGCCAGGCTCTGAAGGATGAATGTTCTCCGATGGTTGGGGATTGCTGTTGGTTGTAGGACAATCAGGAATATTATCAGGACCAAGGGGACACTCCTGAGTCTGTTGCTGTTCTGGATGTTGATTGTTGTTGGATGATGGAGTTGGACAATTACCATTTGCATCCGGTGGTAAACCATCAGAGCATAAAGGCTGCTCTTGCTGCAGTAATGAACTGGCGGTGCTTGGTTGAGAAGTACTAACCGATTTTTTTGAAGAACTGGGTTGAGTGCCTTTGCTTGCTGAACTGGTGGTGGTGCTTGGTTGAGAAGTACCAGACGGTTTTGTTAGAGAACTGGGTTGAGAAGCACCATTCAATTTAGCGACCAACGAATTACAAACAGAACCCACAAGTAAACCAGACGGGCCGTTTAAAACTGCAGCACTGCCGCAGACCAATTGCTTTCCCATATTTAATTCTGCTGCGACATCAGGATTAGAAGTTGCTTGAGCGATGTTACTTGAGATAGTTTTGCCGGCTTGCTGAGGACTGACTCCTGGGCTTGTTGCCTGAGCCTTAGCTGTCTGACCTGTAAATAATACTGCTGCAAGCAACGCTGATGTAATTATTGCAACGGATAAAGTGTTCTGCATCCAAAGAAACATAGTTGGGGCAATTATAAAAATACAGTGGGACCTTCAACATCCAACTGCTCAACTAAGCAGAAATGTGTCAGTCGTGTAACGCCATAGCCTAGGATGAATATGAATTCATATTACTTTCTATTATTGCTGTCTTAAATCCAGGTTTCACTCGTCGTTCATGACCTTTAGAAAAACTCGTTTGTCTTTGAGTAGTCTTTCTTTTATGATCTCCTTGTAAGACAGTATTGTCTCGCGTTTTTGGTTTAGGTTAACAGATATGTACACTACTCTGTGGTTGTTTTTGTAAACTCTATATGATTGCTAAGAGTAATTATTTTTACAACAATCACTTTAGCTTACTTTATCTCAGTTTGGTTTATGAGAGATACTCCTCTTAGATCTCTTAGTGACACGGAGAAGAAT
>JAFAQB010000100.1 GCA_019246625.1 Nitrososphaeraceae archaeon | reverse complement strand
AGCCTGAATACCCTTTGTAGTTACAAAATCTGTGAAGTAGCCAGTACCATCAAGCTGGGAAAGAAGATCTTTTAGTTCATATAGATTTTTCATTTATGCATTTGAATATAAAACAATTGTACTTTATATCTATGGCATAGAATTCTCGTTCTAGATGGTTCTCACTTGACTTAGTTCTCTTGCGTGTATGTATAATCTAGATGAGCTATTGACATTGTTTCAGGACTAATTAAATAAGGCATTGGCCTTCAATTCGCTGATGACTCTGATGATGCTGATGATGATAGAATTGATTATCTTCTTTTGGTGTAGTTGTTTCATTAAGCGTATTCTTTTTCACCTGCTTGTATCAGTCCACCTCTAAAATTAGAAATGCCTTGTTTTTGCATTCACAGCTAATCAGCTGATCGTTGCAAGCTGGACACATTTCCATATCACAAAATGCATGGTGTATTCCACCTGGTTTTACATTACAATCATGACATCGTAGTTCTTCAATATAAACATCATCTAAACTATACTTCTTTCTTCTATATAGAACTCCATCGATCTCTACTACATGTACCCGACAAGTTCTATTGTCCTACTTGTCTTTAATATCACCTATGTCCAGGCGACATGATTTACATATGTGATGTTCAGGGCAAGTCCACATTCTTAGTATCCCTCATTTCTATCAGTATAGTTGTCAACACCATCAAACTTGCATACGCAATTGCTGCAAAGAAACAAGCAAATTGTTCCTTTCTTTCCAACCTTTACTTGAACTTCTGGGTTGCTTGTGCAAAACATTGGACTGCTTCACAAATTTGTTTATTAGGCTGTGATTGTATTACTATATTTTGGTCCATTGGTCATGACCTCTACGGATTACTGAATCTACTCTTTTCTTTTCCAGCAACTGATTGATCAATTGATCATAGCTCTGTCCTTTGCGCCCAATTTGTTTTAGGCGTTCGTGGGTATTATTCTGTATTAGTATCGTTGTTTTGTTCAATTCACTAATATACTGTAGTAGTCATCTATTTATACTTGAGTACATGTATAAGTATGTACACAAGCATGAACCGTACACATTGCATACATATGTATGAAATAAACCAAAGTTGTATCAGATATTTCTGACTACATGATGCTTAGATTGAAAGAAAAAGTTATACTGCAATGTATTAGTCAAAGTTAGATCTTTTGTTCTTTATCCGTTGTGCTAGCACTCGAACACTAGAATTCTTCTCAGTAAATACATAAGAGTTTATTTTAAACTTTTCTGATAGCCAAAAAGATTGATAAGATACCTGCTACCAAATCTTTTAAATAATGTAATTTCTATGGTACCTTAAATGAATAAGATACTTCTTGTAACTGTAGTGGTGTTAGCGTTTGCAAGCGCACTTATAATGATTGGCAGCGCTCCTATACAGTCAGCTAATGCATGTCCCAACAAAAGTAATGGTGCTGCAGCACAAAATGCAAATCCAACAACTCCAAGTAATCTGAATGCTCAACTACCACCAAGATCATCATCGTTAGCGGCAGGCCAAACAGCTTAGTGCGCTCTAAAAGCCATTTTATTTTATTTACTTTCTGTAGACATCCTATTCTGTATCAATGGTTTCCTACCCAAATGATAGATAATGGATCTTGCTCTACCACTTTAACTCTGGGCTCTTCATACTTCATCTTGTAGCGAAACTCCCGGACTCTTTTATTATCAAATAATGGTGTATGATTAGCGTGACTAAAAGAGTCAAGATATTGTTTTAGGTTTCCATTCAAGTTATACGCTTCTCTGACTGCATCATCAAAGCTGATTGTTGCTGTTGCTGCCGCGTCTCTTGCACTGTTTTTTACTACTTTTAAAATCTCAAATCTTAAGCACAAGTATAAAAAAAGTATTGGAAGAAGGAATTCTTTATCTAGCTTTCTAATCACTAAACCGTAAGTGATTGAATCCATGCATTACAATTATTTATTAGCCTTAGCACTACGACTTTGAAGTGTTAGTCCTATTTTCATATTATTATTCATTATCCATACGATAGCAGAGAAGGCCATAGTAAAATAAATACAGGATATATGCTGTTATCAGACATCATAACTAGTAATATAAAGAGGACAAAACTATGCAAATCATCCTTCAACCAGTT
>JAFAQB010000348.1 GCA_019246625.1 Nitrososphaeraceae archaeon | reverse complement strand
AGGTAGCCATGCTGACTGTAGTGAATTAATAATCTCCTTTTGTGATTCTATATAGTTATCTGCAATTTCTCTTGCGGCTTGAATGGTTTGTTCTTGATATTCATTAACAATCTGAGTATAACGTGGAATATCTTTTCTTGCTTCATCTGTTGCCTTTCTGATATTGTTCTTTGTTTCATCTAGTGCCTTATTAATAGACTGTTGCTGTTCTTGATGTAATTGTGATGGCGATGTTGTTGATGTTGTATATTCTACCTCTCCTTGTCCTGTTCTTTGTTCTTTTCTTGTCGACATATAGGTCCCTGTTCATTACTGATATATATATTAACTGGTATATAATGGCTTTAAATACCATGTAAGACCTTCTGTTTAGTGGTCAATTTGTAATAACTATTCAGGTTTATTTATTTGAAACACATATTCTAATCTCGATCGCATGAGGATTATTCCTACAATCATCATTCCTATTGTGCGTATTTTTGATTTGCTTAACTTGAGCATACTTTCATTTTCGTTTCAGCAATATTAGTATAATTTCTCAGCAGAATTTCTGAGCAAATAGTAACCTGAATGACATGTCGTTGTAAATTTTTATTGGAAAAGAGCTAGTTGGCGTACGTTACAACTCTAGAATAAAATTATTACCGATTCCGACATTATCAACGAGACCTCTTGTATGATTAGGCTCCCAAAAACAAAACCATATGGTGGACGCAGCCATAATACTATAATATTGTTCCGTTAAATATCAACAAATATACTGTGTTTATTCTGAAGTCGTTCCTTATATGGCATATTATCAAATCTACTAGCTAGTTACAACGAGAATGGTTAGGAGTTTTGTAAGGCATAATTCATTAGAAACAATACACTGATCATTTTGGAGGTCGTTTTAGCAGACTCTTGTTTGAAATTAAGCGGTCTTCTTCCTAACTTAGAGTCATAAGCATGTCAGATTTTGTTCCAATTGACCCTGACAATAAATTGGCTTTGAAGAAAGGTTGACTCATGATCGCATATTATTAACCATGCTATTGAATTGAGAACTTTAAAATGGACTATTATTTGTTATTGACATATGAGTAGTAGTAACGAGGAAGAAACGAATAATACAATAACACTCAAACTTTCTTATGAAGAGTCAGCAATTTTAGAATGGGCTTTGATAAAAGTTATGGAGCTTATTGATAATGGGCAGTTGCCAGATGATCTGTATGGTGGAGAGCAAACTCGTGAATTGGTATCAAGATTGATTGATAAGATAAAGAAGGATATATTACTACTAAATAGTAGAGCTACTACCACCACCGACTAAGAATAACTAAGATCACAAGTTCAATATATTAGTGATAGAACTGAATATTTTGATGATCCCTTTCCTTTCAAATATATACATAATAATAAAGAATGTAATTAACAACACATTGTAAACTGACTTAATCTGTTTACAGATACATATGACAAAATGATTGAAAGTAGAGTAACAACTTAAAGCTAACAGGACCTAGAGAATAATGATTTGTTGATTAATGGGTATCAAATAAGTCATAACAAAATTGGCACTATGCAAATATAATACTATAAGGGATTAATTTCATTTAATTTCATACGTCATTTTGAACACATATTTGAAAGCTATTTTTCATTTGGCAGAATAGTACGCGTGATAGGATGGATTACCTGTAGCTGTCTAAATCCACTTGACGTACTTGTATTCATTGTCATATTGTACCCTAATTGTTATGTGCTCGTACTGCTAATAATAGGATTAGGTTTATCGCTTAAGTTATAGCAACAGCCATACTAATTATTTACCGCTATCATTTAGTGGCATTGAGAATCAAGGTAACATCACATCTGTGCAAATACAACCAAGACATATTTACCCCATATTACAAGAATTTAAAGGATTATGCCATACTCAAGAGAATGTCTGCAGAACCATTGGGATTGAAACTGCTGCTAACACAATTTTGTGATACAAATGTAGAATATTGATAATAAGGATCTATCATGTAAATAAGGTTTTGTTTTATATACCTGCATATGTGCATATACAGTACTCAAATATGGTAACTAGTTTATTTAACTTTCATCAAAATACACATTAATGCTTTTTGAACGTGCAGTCTATTTTCGGCCTCATGCCAGACAACAGACGCATTTCCATCTATGACTTCAGAGGTTACCTCCCAACCACGTTTAGCGGGTAGACAGTGAAGAAAGATCGCGTCTTTTTTTGCAAGTTTCATAATCTCAGAATTCACCTGATATTTTGGAAAGAAAACTAGTTGCCGCCTATTTTTTTCTTCATCTTTTCCTATTGAAACGAATGTATCTGTTGCTACAGCATCAGCATCTTTAACAGCTACGACCGGATCTTCAGTAACTATTATCTCGGCTTCCGTGTTTTCTCCTTCCTCCTTTGCCAATCTTACTATTTCCTGCATTGGTTCGTAACCTTTGGGACATGCCGTAGTGATGTTGATCCCGGTCTTTGCACAACCTAGCAATAAGTCATTGCAAACATTGTCACCATCTCCTATCCATGCAAGTCTTAGTCCTTTTAATTTTCTCTTGTTTTCTTGAATCGTTAGAAGATCAGCAAGTATTTGACACGGATGGAACGTATCGGATAATCCATTTATAACTGGAATAGAAGCGAACCTTGCTAATTTCTGAACATCAGTATGATCATAAACTCTTGCAATAATACAATTGAGATATAGCGATAATGTTCTTGCTGTATCTTCTATTGATTCTCCGCGTGATAATTGCATATCACTAAGATTAAGGTATATCGTATTTCCGCCTAACTGAAACATTCCAGCCTCAAAGCTCACTCTTGTTCTAGTTGACGGTTTTTGGAATATCAACCCAAGGATCTTGCCTTTCAGTAACTGTCGCGATTTACCGCCCTTCAATTCTTTTTTTAACTCACTGGCTAATTTTAAAATTGAAAGAATTTCGCTTGAACTTAAGTCCTGAAGACTAAGGATGTCCTTATTATTTAAGTAGGTCCTCAATGTCTTCATCTGAAAGATATACTTGATTATCTTTTTCTTGTATCTGCGCCTCTTCTGAGCCTTCTTTCTGTTTATCTAAATCTTTACTGTCTGCTTGATTTTCAACTTTTGCAGATGTTTGTACCTCTGGTCCTTTCCTCCCATTTTCCCACTTTCTTCCCTTTTTATCTTTGTCCTTTCTGCTAAATAATCCCATAAAACGGCTCTTTTTGCCTTCCTTCTGCTCTCCCTTTTCAATCACTGTCTGCTGGTTTTCAATTCTTGTATGACGATCCTCTGTCAAAGTTGATTCAGTTGACTTCTTTTCCGAAGGTTTTTTTCCAAGGCTTTCTTCTTCTTTCTCCTCTTTTTCTACTTTGGGAGCAATGATAGATGTGGAAGAGTCTTGGTTATTGGATCCTTTAGATATTGTTGATAGTGGTGATATGGGTGTTGTAGATTTTAGTTCTTCTTTTGTGATTGTTGTATAGGCACCCAACGTACCCACGGCACTAGCTGTATTTGGTTTTTCTATTTCTGTCTCGCGAATTTTTGGAATGGTGGAAGTTATATCAATCAAAGACACATCACTAAATATTGATTCAAGGAATTTGTCAGAGTCAAAAGGAACTATATTATCATACCCCTGACCAACTCCAAGATAGACAATTGGTTTTGATGTTATATGAACTATGGAAATTGCAGCTCCACCTTTTGCATCCGCGTCTGTTTTAGTTAAAACAGCGCCATCAAAATTAGTATATTGAAAAAATTCTCTTGCTTGATTAATAGTATCATTTCCAGCCAATGAATCACCTATAAATAATTTCATATCAGGCTTTACTACTCTAACAATCTTACTGATTTCATCCATTAGATTCTTAGCAGTTTGCATTCTGCCCGCAGTGTCTATTAACACTGCATCAATGTGGTGTTTTCTTCCATAATCGACTGCGTCTCTTGCAACTGCTGAGGGATCTGCACCATATCTTTGAGAAATAACTTTTAATGACAATTTTTCTGCATGTTGGGTTAACTGTTCAATTGCACCTGCACGATGAGTATCTCCAGCCGCTAAAACTACAGAAATACCGTTCTTGTGTAGTAGATGAGCCATCTTTGCAACTGTAGTAGTTTTTCCAGTTCCATTGATCCCAAGGAATACTATAACAAATGGTCCACCCCTAGCCTCTCTCTTCATTTTAATCTTATGCATTAGATCTATTTTTTCTGCTTTGGCGAACATTTCCGCAATTGCATCTTGAATCTTCGTTCTGACTATATTCTCGATATCCTGTTGCCCTCTATCCAGCTTTAATCCTACTAATTCATCTTTTAATCTCGCGGAAAGACTATCCACTACTTCTTGTGCAACATCACTTTCCAATAATGCAAGTTGTAAATCAAATAAATTGTCATTTACGTCTTTTTCAGAGATCTCTTTTTGACCTATGTTTTTTATCCCTACGCTTGATAAGGCCTTTTTAAGCTTGTCAAACATTCATATTCAGCCTAATGAGTGTGGTTGTCCGCTATTGCGGCCATATGGTTGGGGAGGTGATTTGGCAGTAGTACGCGTTTGCTGTAACATT
Organism: Nitrososphaeraceae archaeon; assembly: GCA_019246625.1. Taxonomy (GTDB): domain Archaea; phylum Thermoproteota; class Nitrososphaeria; order Nitrososphaerales; family Nitrososphaeraceae; genus Nitrososphaera_A. The sequence continues at coordinate 6,668 of JAFAQB010000348.1, read as the reverse complement.
TGGTTAACTTGGCCTTGAATTTGCTCCATACGCATTTCTAATTGCTGTTTTTGGTTAGCAAGTTGTCCCAAAGCAATTTCAAATTCCTTTATTCTAGACTCAACATAATTAATGGTATCTTCTCTACTTTTCTCTATAGTAACTCCTGCTCCTACGTTCACCAGCAACTTTTTTACAGGAGGTAATGAAGCTCTTATGTAAACTCCGATTCCAACAGGTACTAATGATTCAACTTCTGATTCACCTGTAATGCTTTGGATAGCAGAAGAAGAAAGGCGAGCTTCTTCGATTAACCTTGTAAAGGTAGCTTGACGGGTAATGGTCTCATTCATATATGCCTCAAGGATTCTTGACTGCTGAACCATTTCGTTAATTTTCTGCTCTATTGCAGCCTGCTGATTAGTTTCGTTGCTCATTTAAGTTCAATTTTCAAATCTATCTTATAACTGTGACTAGTCAATTTGACTTTTTTAGTGTTTCTAACAGTATGCCATTGAGAAAGGAATGGATATTCGATGGGGCAGTGAATGCTCTACATAGTGTGTTATGCTATGAATATTGATATTATTGTTTTTAATATTGTGATATACTGAATTTAAACCAATGAGGTCTAGTATTGATCATAGGCGCTATTCCTAAATATCTTGGGGATATTTGAAGTATCCCAAAATACTCGTATTATTTGTGATTGTATCATAGTTGAGTAATGTGAAAAGAATGTCAATACTATTATTTGGATAGCTAATGCTTATGTGTAATCAACTGATAACCCTGTAGAGTTTTCACTATGTGCTTGTATTGTTTGTTGTCTTATTACAATCAAAGGTTTAACCATACCAATTCCGTTACGTTATTGGAATGTTACTTGATTTTGGAATTGGAATTCTTAATGTAACAATACCATCTGCATATTTTGCTGTTCCTATCACTTTGTTGTCATCATTAATCGAAATAGGTAGTACTACCTTCTTATCTAACCGAGTAGGTCTATGCCTGTAATACACAGTGCCAAGGTTTTCTTCCGGTTTTCTATTTGCATTAATTGATAATATATTCTCGATTATTCTGAGCATGATATCTTTCTTTTCAAAGCCAGGCAAATCAATTGTAACAATTAAATCGTTTCCATCTTCAACCATATCTATGGCAGGCATCACAAACTCATAAAATTCTCTTGACTTACTCCCTAATTCTTTCATAATCTCTTTGGCCATGTATTGTCCTAAGCCCATTTAGTCTCCTAATATCGATATAAATCCTTTCTTTTAAACTTGCTTAGGTGCTTTTACCTGTGTGATATGTATATTTAAGCTATGTATCCAGTAATTAACTATGGACTTTTTGCTGATATTTTCTAATTCCGTTCTAGCTATTGTCAATTATTATTATCATAATGGTATTCGCTACATCTAGCAGTCATTCATCATCATCCATCATCACCATTTAACACCATTTAACAGTTTTCTTGTGGTAATTGTATAAAGTTTCTATACTCTATTTCTCTATTATATAATAAAGCAAAAGTGAAAACAGTATACAACAATCGTAAGTATATAGTTATATGCAATACAGAAGATATCTAATGATAAGAAAAACATATACAAGTGATCATTAGTACAAATAACAGTTTCCTGTAAATACATAGTTTCCATTGCATTCTAGGAGGAAATAGATCTCATTGTTATGTGTGTTACTGACATGGGTATCGTTTGTATCTTTATACCCATTAACAATAGAAATTATATCTATAATAATATTAACTAAACAGGCAGCTCCAGATTTCTATGTTCTATGCGAGAGGTCATCAGAAGAAGAATATGTACAAAGAATCTATAACTGGGAGCAGCGACTAGCAAGATGATGGTGATGGTGATGAGGAGGCCAAACCAAACCAGTCGTCACAAAATGCGAGCAATAGGTTCCTGTGCGCTGCTAGTTTTCTTATTGTCACTTGTAGTTTTCGCTCATAACCCGCTCATCAATATTAATATGGCATACGCTGATGAACATAACGACAATAAAAGCAATAAGGTAAAGAATCAATCATTAATTAGTGATATGTCAGATCAGGTAGCCAACATTGGTTCTAATAAGGCGGCAGTAAAACAAGTACTACAAACAATACAAACTCAAATAGCTCAGATAGCTGGCCAGGACAAGGCAACTAAAACAATCAAGCAAATAAATTCAATCGTTGAATTAAACCCTGCTGGTCGTTTATCACAATCATTATTATCTCTTGCGAAACAACAAGCAGCTGGTAATATAGATGCTGTTAACCAGGCTACAATACAAATAGCTAAGTTTGTAGCTGATGGGGGTGACTATGTAGGACAACCATTGGAACAAACAGGGACATCGCCGGTCCTTCAATCATCATCACCATCATCATCATCACCCTACTCTTCAACATCAATACTGGCTTCTCCTCCACCATCATTATCACCAACACCAACACCACAAATAACATCAGGAATACCGCCAAATGCAAGTCCCGGACAACAACCTATAGAAAAAATACAGCCACAACAAATTCTTATTCAGCCTAGTAATAATAATAATATGACGAATATTGGTCAAAGTAGCAACACAATAATAAAGCCAATAATCTCATATCCTCAGGGTAGTAGTAATTTACTCCCTGATGCTAGTAGTTTACTCCCTAATGCTACCACTACTAATAATTTTAATAATCAAAATATTCCTACTAATAGTTTATCTGCAACTTTAGCTTCACCAACGTCTTCTTCTACAAACTCCAATATCCCTCCAGTAGCTAACATCAGCCATTCTATCCCTGACCTAACAATTGCAAAGAGTTCACATGTTATGGCACCACCTAAGGCTTATGCAACCACGCACATCACACTTCCTCCATCTCATGTTGATATATCTCCGGTAGCAATTGTTGGTCCAGACCTAACAGTTGATAGAGTGGCGCTTGTTATATTAGATGGAAGTGCTAGTCATGATCGTGACCACGACCCACTAACATTTGCATGGACACAAACTGGTGGTCCTGCAGTTATGTTAAATGATTCCAATACAGCTAGAGCTACATTTACTGCCCCTTCAAATCTAGTTGGTGATACATCGTTGTTCTTTCGACTGACAGTTACAGATAAGGCTGGCTTAACTGATAGTGCAGTTAAAAAAGTTACAATCAGACGTGATCTATCATCTTCTCCTCCACTATCATCTTCTCATTCCAATAGTGGCGTTGTAGACAAGTTTGGAATAAGAGAACTATATCCAACAAAACCAGGAGGTGAAGAATGGTTTATGAATATGCAGAATCCAAGAAGTGATCCTAGAAATAACCCACCAGTCATAACTAAAAATCCAGATGGTTCTTTCAAAGTCCAACAAGACCAAGCAAGCTGGGGAGTATTTACTTCGTTATTATTCCATCCAAATCAAATTACTACATATAATCAAAGACAGCTAGCTACAAAGGGGTATATGCAATCACCTAATGACTGGAAGAATGTGGAAATGACAGGGTATGCAAAGATAAATAATCCAGGTGATTCTTACACGCATTTTACTTGGTATGCAAGAGGAGGGCGTCACACTTCTTCTCAACCATGTGAAGGAACTTCAATAAAGGGAGACTTGTATAATGATGGGGGAACTGGATTTACAAAAGAGCAATGGCATCCAGGCGGCTATTCCTTCACAGATAAAGTACAGGCAGCTGGTTCCATAGTAGGAAAATGGGTTGGATTTAAGACTGTAATCTATAACTTCCAAGAGAATGGCAAAACTGTAGTAAGAGAGCAGAATTGGATTGACAAGAACAATGATAACAACTGGGTCAAGATATTTGACTTTGTTGATCGGGGTGGAATTGGAAGCCAAGGTATACACTGTGGAGGATCTCAAGACCAAATAATAACTTGGGGGGGTCCAATTGCTACCTTCAAGTGGGATCGGATGCCAGATGTAGATATCAAAAACTTAAGTGTAAGGGAAATTCAGGGTGCCTGAGTGTGTCAAAATCTATCTGCAGTTTTAATTCTGAAGTGCGCCATAATAAAGGCAATTTTCGCAAAGGGAATATTTCTGTAATCGATGGTTGTCAACATATCATTCTTCAGTCAATTTCACAATGAAGACAGTTAGTATATACCTAAGTCAATTCCTAAGTATTCAAAGCTAAATAAATATTATAATGCAGACCAAATAGCTTATTGGTTGATGGCTCAGTAGAAGAACCTTTTTTGTAAACCTAAATCTTGAGAGCATAATAAACGTGTCTGTTGTTCATTCACATGTATTGGATGTGTTTAATCGCTCTAAGGAGAAACATGATTGTCATATTGTTAGGATTCAATATTCAATATTCATGCGACGTTACAAAACAACAAAATTCTTAATGGTCTAATTCTACTTGATGTTATAAAAATGGTCAATCTTTTATAAGTATATTATACAACTTCTATTCCTATGGAGCATCCAATTGAAGAATACCTCTGTTCCAAAAATTGATCATCTTGCTGGCATACAATGTTACTGTACATGTTTTAATGGAATATGTGGCTTGATAAAACAAAATAATACTAGTTTTAAAGTATCAGAAATAATAGATGAATCTTTTCTTAATGATGTATCATCTATACAGGATCAGCACCATCGATTCCCTCTTTATACGCTAGATAAAAAGAACATTGATTCAAACCATGCACTCTTTGAAATAAAAAGAGAACTTGGTATTAAACTTAAAATCCTAGGGATCAAAGACTCAAAAGCAGCTACAAAGCAATTTGCCAGCTCTGAACAAACAAAGAATGTGCCAAAGGAAATAAATACAAAACATACGCTTTTAACATTGAAGGGTTTCACCAAAAAGCCATTAAAAAAAGCCTTTCTTTATGGGAATGAATTTACAATCACTATAAACAATCCGAAATCCTCAGAAATTTCTAATTTTGTCCCAGAAATAAAGAATATAACTAATTTTTATGGATTACAAAGGTTTGGCAGCGAAAGGTTAATGACACACCTCGTAGGCCGAGAAATTGTTAAGCGAAATTATAAAAAGGCGGTAGAAGTTCTATTGACTTATACTACAGAATATGACTCTGCAATAAGCAGGGAGATAAGAGAGAAAAGCTGTGATCCAAAAAACTATTTTCAAATTCTTAAAGAACTTCCAAGAGGAATGGATATTGAATACCAAGTAATGTCTGCATTGGTAAACGGTAAAGGGCCTATAGCAGCATTGCGATCTATTCCAATTAGCGTTCGCAGGATATTTGTTCACGCATACCAAGCATATATTTTCAACAAGTGCCTAAGCATTGCAATTTTATCTGGAGAGAATGCGCTCATGTGTAAGGAAGGCGATTTATGCTTTGAAATGGAAGGTCCACTAATTTTTGGTAGGATAAGAAAATTTGACCCATATATAGATTCAGATTCAAAAATTACTCCTGCAATCCAGCTGATAGGATATACTTTTCGTCCTAGAAGGGGAAGATTTGAGATCATTACACAAAGGATTATGCAAAATGAAGATATAACAGAGAGGAACTTTTACATGAAGGAAATGCAAGAATTGAGTACACAAGGGGGGTTCAGGCAAACCCCACTATGTTGTAAGGATTTTTCATATGGAGATTCACTTATGCTGTATTTCAAATTACCAAAAGGATCTTACGCCACGACATTATTACGTGAACTGATGAAACCCGAAGATCCAATAAGTTCAGGTTTTTAAATTTACTTTGCTGACTTTTTAGAAATTGTTAGTAATTAATAGTTTTAGCGTTAACAACAGAGGAAGTGTTAAATTCCAAATACAACTTTTCGTTTGACAAAAGGGATCCGGTTGTTTAGTATTTCCACTATACTACTATATATCTTGTCATTCATTGATACTTGTGCAGCAACAATAATCACAATAAGCAATGACAAAGACGACGATACAACCTCTTCTGCCTTCTCCTCTATGACTGATGTAAGTATATATGCAGCCTTGACTATTGACTATTTTATGTTCTGTGTAAATCCTTGGTTATATAGATTAGATCTCTTGCGTAATTAGCTAAATTCATTTCTTTAGTACTGTATCTTTTTGACTACATTCTTAAAGTGACATTCTATTAAATTGCATTACTCTGAAGTTCAGTAAACCTGAAACTATATCTGACGCATTATCATACTTCCTTAGCCTATTTCTAAATTTAACACCCATTATCCCAAACTTTTTGATTTTGCATATTGTATGTTCCACTATCATCCTCAATTGTGAATGTTTTCTGTTGTAAGTTCTTTCTTCATTGGAAAGAATACTATTCTTTTTCTTTTTAACTGGAAGTACAGACTTTACAGTAGGAAAGTCATTCTGTACTCCAAAGTAGCCAAGATCAAACACATTTCAACTTGAAGTGGAGTTATTGGATGGTTACGTTTGTAAATATCGTAATCATGTTTCCTTCCACTTTTATGACCTGTTTTGTGTAATATCAAACCTTCATTGTTTACCATATACTGTATCTTGATAGTATGTTTCTTCTTTTTACCTGAATAGAAGGTCGTCGTCCTTTTTTTACTCTTGTTCTTAGTTGGTCTTGGAATCTCTTGTTCAGTAGCATCTATGAAAGCCTTGAAACCAGGGAAGTTCTCTTCAACCTCGTCTATGGTCCTGGCTCTTCTAGTACGCT
>JAFAQB010000347.1 GCA_019246625.1 Nitrososphaeraceae archaeon | reverse complement strand
AAAGGTTAGTGAGTGAGTAGACATGTATTCTTCACTTGCAGCTCTACCGTTGAATGCCTTCATCGTTAGAAGCAATATGCCGAGATGTATATTTTAATTATTGCGACTTGCCACACCTGCTGCAAAACTTTGCTTTCTTTGGAATTGCAACTCCACAATTAATGCAATTTTTTGTAATAGAAGCTTCTTTGCCTTTGATTTTAGAGGTTTGCCTTGGGTCTGGACTTGATTTGGTGTATGGATCCTGTGGGTGCAACTGCTGCGGTTTGGGTAGCGTATATTCGCCTACGCCCACAGGTTTACTCACAACACCACTGATTTCGAAGTCATTTTTACTAGGAACCTTATCCAGTCCACTTTTGTTTGTTGATTTCTTTTCAATAGCAGATTTTATTTCAAAGATTACTTGAATAGCAAGGAAATTCATCGTAGACATCGCAACTAGATAATTGCCTATCGAAACAAAGAATTCCCTTTCGTTAACTTTTCCTTGTTTATATAATTGGTTTGAATCAACAAATGACTCGTACTCTTCTTGAATATTATTAATCATCTGCTTTAATTTCTCCATCGATCGTCCGAGATTGTCTAGGCCAGAAGACATTGTTAGAGAATATGTATTCTCAATTTAATAAAAATGTCACATTGTTAGAGAATATGTGACACTCAATCAAGCTGCAAATACATGGCATATCTGTATTTTAAACTAAATCAAATTACTATTACACAAGTAGAATATCAAAATTATAGATGTTTATTTGATGTACTATGCAATTATGAAGGCTCAGATAACATATTAATAGCGTTATGCTCAAGTTGACCTCGACATGATTACGGAGGGGTAGTCTAGACTGGTTAGGATACCTGCCTTACACGCAGGTGGTCATGGGTTCAAATCCCATTCCCTCCATGCTGGTCGTGGATATATTCACAGTTTATAGATAACTAGTGGTGAAACAAGGATTAGAAAATAGGATCTCTCAAGTACCGGGAAGATAAGAACGATTACGACAACAATATCTCCTACTATGAGTTATTATAGTAGAAGAAGAGTACAGCTTCTGCTTCAAACTTGATTACCCTTGGTAAACCAATGATAACTGGTGGTGATTGGCAATGAGATATAATGTTGATTGGTAATATATAGCTCTTCACAGCATTAAACCTATAGCTGTATATGTTCTATTTCTCTTATGATACCACTCATGGAATAGAACGCCTTCAAAATACATCTATTATGCACTAGAGTTATCATTTCAGGTCTGTCATTAAGAAAGACATCTCAACGGTTGTCTCAGTTTTTAAGAGAAATCATATTTCAAGATGAAATTGGAGCTAATGGCCAAGCCAAAGAAGATATTACAGAAGAAAAGAGACTCAGAATTCATAATCCATGAGACATTACTCAAAGTGTGGGTAATTATATTCGGCTTTGAGTTGCAATTGAGCCACTAGATAGAATATTACTTGGTATTCACATTTCTATTAAAGAAATATGCTTGTAACTGAACAGTTATACACAAATTGTTATGAAATATGGCAAATATCCTGTCCATACCGATGGCGCTGCTTGCTGTCCACCAGCTTGTAAGTTCACATTCTTCTTTTGAGAAAGATAGAACTGAATACTTTGACTACTTTCATTGAAGAAAACAAGTGTAGACGAGAACATGTGATGCCTTGGATAATCTATCTATAGATATGCATTTAAGATGGTGCCCCAGAGAAGGCTTAGAGTTTTCTTAGTCTTTGGTTTTCTTCAAACAACGGTCGATTTGCTTCCTCAGCCTTTTCTATGCTTACAGTACCAGTGTTAATCCCCTCTTCCTTTGATATTTCCGCTCTACTTTGGCCATGCAGCCATCTTCTAAGGACGTTAATTTTTATTGGTCTTGGAACTAACTAAAAACTTTTAATGCGCTTTGCCTATAATATTGTAAAAAAGAATGCTCAAAACTATATTAAGATATGACAAGGGTACTATAATAATAACAGGGGGCATTCCTCACATACCTTTTGCTACAGTCGATCCAAGAACAAATCATCTAAGAGCACTGGCTTTGCATTACCAAAATATTACAGAATATCTAAAGCAAAGCGAAATCGAATATGACGATAACAACGTTTTAGATCTAATACCTTCTCCTAACATTAATAATAAACATAGCCATCTTCTAACTCTAAGAGATTATCAGCAAAAAGCTCTTGACAGATGGGTTAACGCCGGCAAGAGAGGATGTGTAGTATTGCCAACAGGTTCTGGTAAGACGGTTATTGGTGTGAAGGCAATAGAAACGGTAAATGCTGCTTCTCTTATCATAGTACCGACAATTGATCTGATGGACCAGTGGACTTCTGTTCTATCAAAATATTTTACAAATGTTAAGATAGGAAATCTAGGCGGGGGATCAGATGATATTCAGGCAATTACTGTATCTACATATGATTCCGCCTATATACGAGCAACAAGTCTCGGTAACAAATTTGCGTTAATTATATTTGATGAACTACACCATTTGGGTGCACCAGGGTACAGATCAATAGCAGAACAGTTCGTCTCTCCATTCAGGTTAGGGTTAACAGCTACAATCGAAAGAGAAGATGAGATGCATAAGGAATTTCCAAGACTTGTTGGTGGAATAGTATTTGAAGCACACAGTATTGACCTTGCCAAAGCTAAGCACCTTGCTTCCTATAAAATTGAAAGAAGATTAGTGGATATGACACCAGAAGAGTATGAAGACTACAAAAACAACTTTAGTATTTATCAAACATGCCTGCAAAGGATGGGATTAAAGATGAATCGACAGGGTGCCTTTCGCAGGCTAATAATGATGTCTGGAAGAAGTATGACTGCAAGACAGGCAATATTAGCTAGAAACAAGGCGATGGATATAGCATTAAATAGCAGGTCCAAAATTGAGGAATTAAAGAAAATCCTTTCACAAAACAAGGGTATAAAGACAATAATATTTACCCAGCATAACAAGTTAGTATATGAAATATCAGACAGATTTCTTATACCTTTTATAACTTACAAATCTAGCAAGGAAGAAAGACAGGATGCTTTAAATGGCTTTAGAGATGGAAGATACAACGCCATAGTCACGTCCAAGGTGTTAGATGAAGGTGTGGACGTTCCAGATGCACAATTAGGCATAATTGTTAGTGGAACTGGAAGTAGCAGAGAGTTTATTCAAAGACTTGGTAGGCTGCTAAGACCCAAACAGGACTCAAATATAAAAGCCAAATTTATTGAAATAGTGTCGTCAGGTACAAGAGAAATGGGAACTAGCCTTAAAAGAAAAAGGGCCTTTAAAGGGTAGACAAAGAAGCAGACCGGTGATCTATTTTTACTATAGTAAATAGGTTATTGATATAATTTTGCTGATCTAGTGATATATTTGAAGAAAATTACAATTAATATCATGGCTCAGATTAGCTTTCGTTATGTTCAAAAACAACCTGACTGGCTTGAAGCAATAAGAAAAACCCTGTAGAAGACGATATACAAGCCAAGCAGGCTGTTGCGTAAAACCGATGCTACTCATGACATTAGACGGACCATTACACTATGCAGAATTCTATTAAGATAGATGCCAGTGCGTACTCTTTGTAGCCTCAATGAAGCTACCTAATATCGCAAACCAGATTTTAGTGCTGATTTAAGTAAAGGAAAAAATGCTGATAATATGATAATAGAATTTAGTTATTTTTTGGGAGTATTGATAAATGAGTTAGAGCCCATCACTTATAGTTATTACATCTTTTTTAGACTAAACATCTGCATACATAGAAAATTCATGAGGATGAGGTCTTATTGCAACTTCATTATGGTCTTTGGCCTCATGCTCAATTATCCCATCAATAGTATCATCGCTAAATATTTCTTTCAAGAAGATCTTGTCACTCTTTAATTCCTCATAAGCTTCTCTTAAACTTGCTGGCAGCTGCCTTATGCCCAGATCTCTCCTACGATTGGAAGTCATCTTAAAGATGTCTTCGTTAACAGGATCACCAATTGCCTTTTTATTTTTAATTCCATCTAGCCCAGCTGCAACTATTGCAGAGAACGCAAGATATGGGTTGCAGGAGGGGTCAGGAGCTCGGAACTCGATCCTCTTCAAATTGGCAAATTCTGGACCTTTAAAATGAGCAGGAATTCTTATTATTGCTGACCTGTTGCCTGTGCTCCATGCAATATAGACGGGAGCCTCGTAGCCAGGTACCAGTCTTCTGTATGAGTTAGTAGTTGGAGCAACTATGGCTGCCAGAGCATATGCATGATCTATTATACCTCCACCAAAGTAGCGAGCAATCTCCGATATCTCGGCATATTTGTCGCTGGCATCAAAAAACAAGTTTTCGCCATGGTTCCATAAACTAATGTTTACATGCATGCCTGAACCGTTATCAAGAGCAATTGGCTTGGGCATCATTGTGGCAATCATGTTGTGTTTTTTTGCAATGTTCTTTACGATGTACTTATAACTCTGTACTGAGTCTGCTGCATTAACCAGTGTATCGTATTTGATATCAATTTCACATTGACCGGCTGTTGCCACCTCGTGGTGATGGGTGTCACAGACAATGCCAAAGTTATTGCTTAAAACATCTACACATTCATTGCGATAATCCATAAGGGTGTCACCAGGGGCACTTGGAAGATATCCTTCTTTTAATCTCAAAGCATAGCCTACGCTATCAGTAGACCATGGTGCTTCCCTAGATGTTATCTTATAGGTTTGACTTTGATAGGGCGTCATTGTATTGACTTCGAGCTTGTCGAAAACAAAAAATTCTACCTCTGGTCCCCAATATGACGCGTCATAACCTTGTTCACCAATATATTTTGAGGCTCTTTTAGCAATTCCCCGAGGATCACGGGGAAATGAACCTCTATTAGAACCTCCACTTAAAACATCACAAATCAATCGTGCGGTATGATCTTTCTCAATCCACGGGACGATAGCATATGTAGAGGGGTCTGGTTTGATAATTAGATCTGATTCGTGGATTTCTGTAAAACCGCGAATTGAAGATCCATCGAGTTTGGGTAGCCCAGTGTCAAAATCTTCCTTACGAAACATATTAGCTGCCATAGTAGTGTGATGGAACCTTCCAGTGAGACCAGTAAATTGCAGATCAAGAAACTTGATTTGATCATTCTTTAACTTTTGTATAATTTCATTTGCATTAAATAGTAGTGGTTCGATTTTACCATCAATGACTTTATAAGGCAACTAAACTATCTGTTACATAAGGCTCTACGTCTATAATTTAAGCTTTCAGCGATAAGTGTCTGGAGAAAAGAAATAATCTTAGAAGAGCGTGAAATAATAAAGTGGTCACAACAATAAGAAAAGATGGTGAAGAAGTAGAAGGCAGCAAAGCAGAGTCATTAGCACTCAAAGATATATACGACCTATTATTAAAAGAGGTTCAAATACCGACACTTCAATCGATACCTCCTGATACTTATCAAAATATTGCCCTTCTTCTAGGAAATCTCAAAGGACAACGACATGAAGGAATAAAAGAAAAGATTCGAAAAAGAACAGTGGCCATGATATGTTCTTCTGTAGAACTTCTCCTTGAAATTCGTCATCATAAGATCTTAGAGCAGCAATATGCTAGTAAATTAGCTTTACGTTCAATGATTGTAACCGGATTTGAATATTCGAAAGTTACTGATGAGGAAAAATATATTTTAGATGGGCAAAAAGAGTCTGATAAACGGAGAATGGCAGTACTTGCTGCGACCTTGGGCGGCAGGCCAAAAGTACTTGACTCAATGTCAGCAAAAATTCGCTCAAAACAGACAGTCGTGAGATTTATCAGACCAATGGAGCGATTTATAGGTGTAGATATGACAAAGTACGGGCCCTTTATGAAGGAAGATGTTGCTGTGCTTCCATATGAAAATGCGCGATCATTTATAGAAAAAGGCGAAGCAGTAGAGGTTGATGTTGCATAACAATGATAATAATGATAATGATAATAAAAGATAAAATAGCTGTTTCTTAATAAATGGAGTATAACGAACGTGAGACCTTTCCTCAAATATACCTGCAACTCTCAAGTTGACTTTTTCAAATTATCAGCTGAAATATAAACATGAGTTTGAAGATAGCTGAGGCGTTTGCTACGACATACCTGGTAAATTAAGAGAACACTATAGCTTCTGCTAAAGCAATTGATGTCTCGGATTATGATCTAATTCCTCTGCTTGCATCATTACAAGACAGTTAACACGTTGACAATCATGTGCAAGTTAACGACACCGAAATGGTAATACCAATGACAATATCTATTTTTTTGAAATGTCTTGATTTAGAATAGCCTAGCAAAAATACTTGCTGTCAGAGATGATATAACTCGTCAGGAGGGTATTGCAGATAAACACGGTTGCAAGTTCTTCATCATCCCTACATCAACCATTACCCATGGACTGGCTAGTTTGTAGACCTATCTTTGAGTGTAATCAATACAAAGGTGAAAAGAAAATTTGTACGAGCTATTTATAACGTTTTATTCTGTTATTGCTGTATAATGATGCAGCTAAGAAGAAAGAATAATAGTCAATCCACTAATTGAAATGCAAGTAAAGAAAATCATTTATTGGTTGGGCGCCAAACAGGGTTTTATTAAAGGCTACTCTGCATGGTCATAATAGCACAGATGTAACGACGTACGGATATTGTCTTCTGTTTTACGGGCTAAAAGCAAAGACCTGGAAACATATTAGTAACACATTATATAATCCTATATTATTGACTCATAACGGGATAGATATTGATCAATATTTATTGTTCACCATCTATCCAAGCGTTTTGATCTTTGGGATCGGATTTCTTGCAAAGAAGGGCAAAATACGTGAATCTATTAAATATACTTTACAGGGATTAACGTGCATCATATTTTCGCTGGCTTATTTTGTAGCTGTTCCAAATGGCGGAGCAGAAGGCCTTGCCATAGTGCTGGCGATCTTTGGCATTCTGCTATTCTTCATGGCAAGAAGACATATAGTGCATCCAGAAGGGTTTGAAGGCCAGACTACTAGTCCTACCGAGAAAATGTAGTACAAGTATGTCTTTTTACTTGATGCTTATAGATAGATTTGTATAGGCAGGGATGAGCAAGGGTTTCTTTTTTCTTATTTGGTTTCCTTAAGCTTCAAATGCGCCCTAATGTTCTTTTGTCCATCTTCTTTTTTCAGAAACTCCTTTCTCATCTAACTTGTAAACTAAGTTTTGGGTTGATATTTCGATAGATAGAAACGGAAAGATTGTTGAGCATTAGGGATGTCCTGCAGAGGATACCGGAAAAAGTGCCAGATTTCTGACAAGTGCCTTACAGATATCGTAGATCATTCATCTTTTAAATAGAAGGTAAGATGAAGGTCATAGACCATGATGATTATGAGGACTAAATTACCTTTTAATGTAAAAAGCTGATTGAATCATAGAGACACAGCAACCTGCTTCTGGGTCATTTTTATTTATTCTTCACCTATTTCTGCTGCGGTTGCTGCAGTTGGCGGGATCATAATACCAAATGCTTGCATTTCTTTTTCAATCCTCTTTAATTTCACATTGTTCAGGTCGTTCTTTATTCTATTGCGTATATGTGAATCAATGTCGCCCTGGTTTAGCATGATTTCAAGTTCTTTTTCAATCCTCTTTATTTCTTCGATATTGGTCTTGATACTGTGACTATTATCATCTTTGCTATTCATTCATTCTTCTATAGTCTCTTGTTGTAAATCTTCTTATATACATAAGTAATAATGGATCATAATCTTTGCTTTCTTGATGGCCGCTCTCACATGTATCTTTGGTGTCACTAACAAATAGAAATGCATAGAAATGTCTTCTTTGATATAATATTGGTATATACGCTACCTTAATTTACATGCAGTGGACTGATATAAATAGCGATTCCAAGATAACAAGTATAAGATGATATAATAATAATGATAATGGAAAGCCTTAGCAAATCAGACTCAAAGTTAAAATCAATCTGTATTTGCAGCAAGTGTAAAAATGCAGCATGCATGCAGAGGTAGAGATACGGAATGACTGCGGCAACTACTGCGTAAACCGCTGGCAAGAGATAATAGTAATAATATATCAATACAAAAGGATACATCCAAAACTAACAAACTGAGCTGGCGTTATCTATGCTGCTTGGTAATAAAACGCACCTATATATGGACCTATGACGACAGGACATAGGTCTAGAAAACATAGCTTGAGGTGGCGATAAAGCAAATCCTACCCTGCTTGTTATTGCGTTGTCTCAGGGGCTTTGAATAATGAGATTAGTCCATGGTCTCAAGAGCCTAGGATCTAGCTTTACAAGTTCGATGTTTGCGGCATTGATTAATTGTGTTCCATCCTCTGGATAATCAGCTAGCACAACTATGCGTCGGAATCCTACACTAATTGACATCTTACTGCATTCGATACAAGGAGCAAATGTAGAGTACAATGTGGCGTCCCTCGTGCTTCCTGCATTTCCAAATAATGCACATTGCATTATTGCATTTGCCTCTGCATGAGTGCACAAGCACCTGTCCAAACTTTCACCAGGCATGATCTCTCCTCTATCTCTGGCTAAACATCTAGGACAGCCGCCTTCAAAACAATTTTTAATACCAGAAGGAGTACCATTATATCCTGTTGCTATTTGTCTATTATGTTTCACAATTACCGCACCAATATGCCTTGTAAGACAGTTTGAACGAAGCTTTGCTATCTCTGCCTGAAGCATAAAATAAGTGTCCCATTCTGGTCTTTGCATCTCACCTAGTCAAATGCTTTACACTATAAAAGTCATTATCATGGACCCCATACATAGATGTTGGGCGCTACAAAAACGATCGTCTTGACGCAGGATAATATTAATACAAACGTCCTTACATCCATAGATAAAAATAGGACTCAAATCCATAATGGGAACGACTTCGATTTTTGTGTGATCTCATCTTTCTATAATAGCGCATGGGCCTATCCCATATGGTACCTACTAAAACCCAGATCTCATTATACTTCGGATAATATCAGTCTGTTTGTTCCCTCTTGGGCTTTGATATTGTATAAAATCCATGTGCAGAAATAAGAAATGCCGCTAAAGACATTTTTGTTGCAAATACAAGATTCCATGGTGTATTAGGATTAGGATAAGGTACATTGATCTTGTCCAGCCTGATTATCCCTTTCATTACATCAGCTGTAATGAGGGAGTTCCATATGAGGGCATTGTAGATAAACTCGTAAAGCGCTACTATAGCTATAGCTAGGACAATTAGTTGTAGGATCGATTTGACCGATTTAGGAATATCTTTTACTTTGTCTCGACCTAACTTAGTTACACAATACCATCCTACTACCGTCACAATCATCAGGTATGTCACAAGTTTCGCAAGTCCGTGGACGGGAAAGTCAGTGTTTACTAGTACTTCGCCAATAACTACTCTTCCTGTAGATAGATATTCTCCTATGCTAACATAGAGGGCATAGAATGTGATTGCTGCCATGGATACTGCACAAAAATAAAAAATCGCAAGAAAAAGCTTCCTTGTCCTTATTTCCTCCTTTTCGATAGTTGAGTAATGCATACACCCTACAGATCGTTATTATAATCCCTAGCATATAAAAACTACACAGGTTGTCCAATGTCATTTTTTCTGGGTACATTCATTTCTTTGGATACTTTGTTGCAGAGTGACTGTATCTGATTACAGAGGAAGGGTACGTATTTCTTACAAATGCATAATTGGCTCGAGCAGTTAACGAATATAAGACAAATTAATGCTCAGCAAATATCCTGTATTTAGATATATTTTGGTAACTGCCATAATTATGTAAGACTAACGTATGGTATTAAATATCACGAAAATGGATTTATTATCTCTCAGAAGATATATCCGCTTTTATTTGCTCTATCTTGTAGCGAAGAGCATCCTTCACGTTATCATTACCTACCATGTTAAGCGGTCCTTTACAGATAGGGCATTTGAAGAATACTTCTACTGCAGAGTCAAATTTTACACGGGGACAATCTTTATTTCCACAGTGATAAAACTCGGAAGAGTCTTCATATTCCAATCGCTTTTGTAACCTATCGAGAATCTTTTTCTTTTGATTATCAATAAAATTGTCCACCTGATCTTGTTTTGCTCGCCATCTATACACAAACCATCCTTTCTTCTCATCTTTTACCCTTATACCAGTAATCAGAGCCTTTCCAAACATATCATAAAGAACTTTTCTTATGACATTAATTCTCATACCAGTTGCGCTTGCAATTTCTTCATCGGTTGCGTCTTCAGAATTTAAAAGAGCACGGGCAACCCTGAGATACTCTTCGCCTCCTATTAAGCCAGCAATTTTAACAAAAGAATCTCCACATTCTACTGAACGCATCTAATTATATTAGATCGGCATTTTTAGATATATAGTTTTGTTATATGGCCATATATCTAAAGGAAACCGGTCGTGGAATATTTACAATGTTAATGTTCCTACTACCAAGAATGGGCCGGCGAACTAATTAAATCCCCCCTTCGAAAAAGAAAAGGGTTTCTAGGAAATATAACTATACTATATAAAAAATTCTTTTATTATGCGACAAATTCCAGAATTATCAAAATCACTGCTTGAATCCCAAAATCTCTGCATGATTCTGTTAAACTGTCGATGATTATTAGATCTTTAGTGAATTCTCTTGTCTTTTCTTGATAGGCGTATATTCACAACCCATTGGACCACAATATCTTCCTACATATACAGCCTGTGGACGATAGAGCGCAGGTCTAGGAGCAGCCTCTGCAAACTTCTCTTCAATAACATGGGCACACCACCCAGAAATTCTGGAGATAGCAAAGATCGGAGTGTTGAGATCCACCGGAATACCCATGCTAAAATAAAGAGATGCGCTATAAAGATCGACGTTGGGATAAATTGGCTGCCTCTTGTTTTTAAGCATAAACTCTTTAGTGGCTTTTTCAACGCGTTCTGTTAATTCAAACCATTTGGTACCTTTCTCCCTCGACATTGCTCTTGATAATCTAGCTAGTATATCTGCTCTGGGGTCAGTGGTTCTATATACTGCGTGGCCCATGCCCATTATCCTACCGCCATGCTCTAGTCGACTTGCGACCCAGTTTTCTACCTTTTCGAGATCGCCAATTTCAAGCAGCATTTTCATTACTTGGATATTTGCTCCTCCATGTAATTCTCCTGATAAGGCACCTATAGCGCCACCGATGCAAGCATACATATGAGCTCTAGTTGAGGCAATCTCCCTTGCAGCAAATGTTGAGGCGTTGAAACTATGTTCAGCATGTAAGATAAGACAAATGTCAAACACTTTAGATTCTTCCTGTATCGGCTCAGTACCTCGAAGCATATAGAGAAAGTTTGCTGCATGTGAACCTTCTTCCTTAGGTTCTATCACATGCTGTCCATTCCTAATTCTATTCCATGCAGCTACAATGGTAGGGATCCTTGAGATAAGAATAATCGCTCTTCCAATATTCGCTTCTCTTGTATCATCATTTATGTTCAAATCATAATCAGCAAGCTCCGAAATGCATGATTGAAGTACATCCATTGGATGTGCCTTCTTCGGACGGTTTTTTAGGTTCTTAAGTAATGGTTCGGGCAAGTTTCGGACTTCATTTAATCTACGTGAAAAATCAGCCAATTCGTCAGAGCTCGGGAGTTCTCCAAATAATAAAAGATATGTTGTTTCTTCAAATGTAGAATGATTAACTAAGTCCAGAATATCATAACCACGGTAAATTAATTTACCTTGTTCTCCATCAATAGAACAAATTTTCGTGTCGGCAACTTCAATATTCCTTAGGCCGATATTTCTCGCGTCCATCTAGTAATAATGCTTCTGGAAGTTTCTATATTAAAGTAATGATTTTGTGATTAACAAGATATCCAAGGATAAGATATATCTTATGTTATTTATCTAATTATCTTATCTGCCTTTGAATAGTCATTCCTTCTGAATCTCTCGAGAGGGGTCTATTCCCTATCTTTTTTCACTTGGTTTGCAAATGAAACTGTAGGGGACCAGTAAAAATTGCTTCATGTAATGTTGAAGGTGAAAAAATGGAGTTTAACAAGAACTTTAGATCGGCTGAATTCGTGCTCATAATGATATTTGACACATTTGACGACGGTTTTGACGACCTATTTGGCCTATTTGACTAGAGGTTCTGAAATAATCAATAAAGGTCTTTCCTTGCAGCATTGAATCTTCGGTATCACGAACTAAGAAAATACAAGTATATACCGGTCCTGTTAACTTAGCGATAAATCTATAGCTGCGAACATTCTCTCATATTCTATGATCGTATTTGAACGTGAGAGAACATCTGCAGAGGTAATACTGTATGCATTATACTTATATTTTCTAGGCCTAAGTTTCAGAAGTACCTCTAAGGCGATTCAACCATTTGGAGAACAAGGAAGGAGTCACATAGCTATATGGAAATGGGTCGAGATTCAGTCCTAAACGTCTTTACTCTTGTAAAAGGGTATCTGCTTTTCTAATTGATGAAACGTTGTTACAGATTGGTTCTAATGAAGCATGGCTATGGGTTGCTATAGAGCCAATTCACAAGCAAATTCTTGGGGTATACATTTCAAGACATAGGAATATGATAGTTGCAGAGGCATTTCTTAATTCATTAGTAAGAATCTATGGTAAACATACCGTTTATAGCGATGGTGGAAGCTGGTATCCAGAAGCATGTGTCTCATTAGGATTAAAACATAGATTACATTCATCATATGAAAAGAATATAGTTGAAAGAACGATGGAATATCTAAAGGATAGAACAGAATATTTTGATGACTATTTTCCATGTAAAAGAACTGGACTATGCAATCTTCAACATGTATACAAATGGCTAATTCTTTTTGTGTTTATGCACAATAGTGTTATCAAATCCAATACTAAATTTACTAATTTAGGGAGGCGAAAGGACTCAAGTTAACAGGACCTCTGGAGGATAGATAAGAAATTTATATAAGTTAGGTTTGAAATGAGTTTCATTCTATAGATCACTTTATCAGACTATTTGCAACATCACCACACATATTGTCAGTAGCAGCATCAATTTTCTCTACTCACAGATATCGAACTTCCTACTTTTATTCCATTATAGAACTTATGTTCCGTCTCATCCAATATGAACAACATCCATTGGTATTCCTGTACGCCTGCGAGGACAACGACAAATTAAATGCAGACTGGAATACAGATCGATATTTATGGAATAAGAAACCAGATAAAAACTACGGGGAACGATAGTGATGCGAGAGAGCATTGCAGGAAGAAGGTCATTGTTGAACTGTCCAGATGCTTCTTTTTATGCTCGATCTACTGAGCTGGTCGCTAGAGATCTACTTGGAAAAACTCTAGTTCGTCTAATTTATAATATGTCAGGCAATGTTGAGCGGATATCTGGTATAATCGTTGAAACAGAGGCGTATGGATTTAAGAATGATGCAGCGAGCCATGCCTATGGTGGTTTAACCTCTAGAAACGCAGCGATGTTTGGACAAGTTGGGCGAGCCTATATTTACTTTACATATGGAAGTCAGTACTGTGTAAACGTCTCTGCGCGATCCAATGAACTGGATGCAGGAGCAGTTCTAATAAGAGCATTGCAACCTTTAGAAGGTATTGAGATAATGAAAAGTTTTCGTAAAAATGATAACCCTCTATCTTTGACGTCGGGTCCTGGCAAACTTAGCCAGGCATTAAGTATTACCAAATTACTCAATGGAGAAGATATGACCGATCCAGAGAGCAGATTGCATATAGAAGATGGATTCAATCCATTGGCAATAGTCACAACCAAAAGGATAGGAATAAACCAAGCTCTAGACAAAAAATGGAGATTTGTAATAGCAGACGCTAAGAGGGAAGGATATCTAAATAAATACGCATCTAGAAAAAGGTAAACTTAAAGTAATTTGTAGGCTCATTGATAAAGTCCCTATTATGCATAATGAAAGCGTTTATAGCAAGCATTAATATATATCTATATATCTGTCACAATAGATATTATCGATCGATATGGGTAAACTCCTAGTAGCATTAGATGACGAGTTGGAGAAAAGGTTCAGAGAGGCCGTATTCAGACGCTATGGTATGAAAAAAGGCAATCTTACAAATGCAATATCCGAAGCCATAGATCTCTGGTTGAAATCCAAATAGATTACGGCATAAGGGATGCCGATCAAGGATTGTTTTTTCTTATGCCTTGCATAAGATATACAGATCAGTATATGATAACACTTCTTACAGCAACCAACATATCCAAGATCACGCGAAGGTACTTATCTAGCCAGAGTGCTGAAAGGAGTTGCAGTATATTGTCGTTAGCCGGGATGAGAATAGTCGTAACTGGAAGTCGTAGAGCCACAGAGTTGGCGCATCTAATATCAAACTTTGGAGGTACCCCCAAGATAATAGCTACTGTAGGATTCGAGATAAATCAAAGGGTATCAAAAGAAATCGAGGATTTTATAAACAAAATAGTTGAAAAAAAGATAGACTATATTATTTTTATGACTGGACCGGGAGTATATTTACTCATGTCTGCAGCTAGGTGCCTAGGTTTGGAGAAGATATTAGTTGAAGCACTAAATCAAATAACTATAATAATATGTAGGAGCTTCAAATCCAAATATGCATTGGCTGATCACGGTATTAAGACCGACATAATTCCCCAAGATAATACAGCAGAGGGAATTGCTAGAGCACTGAACAACTACAGTGTTTATAACAAAAACGTGGCTATTCTATGGCCTGGTTCAGATTCATCAGTATTGAGACAGGAGCTTCTTAAATCTGGAGCTCAAGTAGTCGAGTGTTCAATATATACATATTCCCACGAGCTTAAAGAGGACGCAGCCAAGGTTCTAAAGACAATGGGCTTTAACTATAAATCCCCACATCAAGCAAAGGTTGTAGAATTTATTGAAGAAATCACCAAAGGATTCTTTGATGCAATAACATTTACTAGCCCTCCTGCAGTATTCGAATTCTTTAAGATTGCAGAACAATATCATCTAAAGGAGTCATTGCAACAATCATTAAATCAAGATATAATCGTCGTTGCGGTAGGACCTTCTACAGAGAAAGCCTTGGCAGAAAACAGGGTCAAAGTAGATGTTATGCCTAAAGTCTACAAGATGGGACCAATGGTAAAGGCCTTAAGCGATTACGTTATTCAAACCAAAGCCAACAAAGGAAAAATACAAAGTAAGTCAAATTTCCCAATTTAGGTCTTGACGTACAACATTAGCTTACAGCAGTGGCGATATTGGATGGGTATTATATAAATTAAGAAACATTTCAAATTAAGGGCAGGAGCCTTTTTTATGCTTAATGTATATTCATATCCTATGAAGTACATAAACCTCGAAGAGCCTCAGGTTACAAAGCCAATAGTCATCGCTGCGATGCAAGATATGGGTAATGTCGGAAATATTGTTATTGATTTTATAAATAAGAGTTTAGATTCGGATTGCTTTCGTTATGTCTGTCCTCCTTTTCCGAATTATGTTATGGATAAAGGAGGTTATATTGAATTTCAGCCAGAAAGATGGGAATATAGGTACGGAAGTGATATAATTGAATTTGGAGGAGGTACAGGCCAACCTCAAACCAATGAAGAACTTTATGAACTGTGCCAGGATGTCATTGATGTCGCTAAAAAACATTCAGCTCAATTGATCTACACAGTAGGTGCATTTCATACTACGCATACAATACTTCAGCAGCCAAGAACGTTCGTCACGACTACTTCTCAAGAATTAATGGAACAAGTAAAGAGACTTGGCGTAGAAGCAACCCCCAAGTCATCCTTTATCACAGGCTTCAACGGCCTGATTTTGGGTTTTGCAAAATTGAATAATATAAGAGGGATAGGACTATATTGCGAAATTAACGATCCAAATATACCTCAATATAGAGCAGCCAAGAGTATCTTGCAGTTATTAGAGAGATTGACATTCATGAAATTTGGACAATTACATGAGCTAGATATAATGGCTGATGCTGTAGATAAAGAAATAGACAAAATGAGGGCATCAGGCGATTCTTACTTTGACAACACATAATTTTGGATTACGATGATATCCAATATTATTACAGTTAAATTAAGCAGCACATTCTGTTCTGATCTAATATCCTTCCTAAAGATTAAGATTCCGGACTTAAGATTTTATAGTACGTTGATGGCTTTGTATAGCCATACGCCATACAAAGTGAAGATTATTTGCAATCTTCCCAATAGATGTAACTTTGATACCTCATTCATAAATTGTCACAGCGAAAGTTATAAGTTTTAAGACAAATTAATGTTTGATGCAAGTTTAATTTTTTTTGGCATTGTATTTTGATTCATAGAGGTAAACTGATACTTTGTGATTTTGCATACTTCCTTCGAAAGTCGCAATTCTGTTTGCGGTGTACAAATTAAAGTTCTTTTGGATTTGTTCTGCGGCTTCATGATTCTTCAATATATATAGCAGTGCAGGATCTACTATCAAAAGAACCCGGCGGGTTTTGATGGATATATCGCCATTATAATAATCTATATAATTATAATCCAAATGGAATATAGATTGCGGTATCCACGAATAGAAGGGATTTGAGATAATGGTTATATCATTACTGTTCCTACCAATAGGTTTGTTAACAGTGTCATCATGTAGGTACTTCACAATAAAAGCTGCTGCTTCAAAGTAAGCAGAATTAAGGTTTATTGGAGTTATGAGAAGAATTGTATTTATTATTCCAAAAATTCCTACAGTTGTAATTAGAATATACATTATCACATTCTGATAAGTCTTTTTTCTGCTAGCTATATTTGACAGAAATTCTATCAACCTAGCTGCTGCAATACAAAATGCAGGAAGTAAAGGAATTACGTGCCAGTAAGAAACAAATCCTATCATGTATAAAAATACGAGGAAAGGAATGATCCATAATAAGAGAAGAATATCTTTTTTTATTAATGCAAAGGCAACACCAGCAACACTCAAAGCCATAAATAATGGGTCGATGTTAAAATCATAGATAAAGGAATCAAAGAAAGTATGAGCGCCTCTATGCATCTGCCACAAGACGCCGTTTAACCAAAGGTCAAATTGGCCATTATATATTGCATAGGCAGGCCAAATAAGAGGTATCAATACTATAGGTATGAAATACAATCCAAGAGATTTCAAACTTCTTCTACTTGTGTAGATAACGAATCCAAGTAGCGGAACCATGGCAACTGCCGGAATCTTTGTAAATATTGCTAAACCCAAGAAAACACCTGAGAATAAAACTGCTAAATTTTTTTTGCTATTTTTATTTTCATTTATTTTGTCATTTGTCGAGCTTCTTGCATACGTTGCGAATAATATAGAAGCCAAAATAAAAGGCAACTGTATAGGTTCTAACCAAATTCTTCTAACAAGCCAAGTTAATGGCATTATTGCAAATAGAACAGAAGCGATAAACGCTACGTTTCTACCATAGCAACGTCTCGATATATTATACAATAGAAAGGTATCGACTATTGCAAGGGTTCCTGTTATCACTCTTGGAACAAGATAGAGCACTTCAATTGATTTTGCACTTCCAATAGATGGGTGAAATGAGGCTGGATATCCAATGACTCCTAACGTACCTGCTAAAAATATTTGTGAAAAATAAGGGTGATCATAAAGAGATCCTTCCTGCGGCCCTTGACCTGCTAATACATGCATAGTCCTCCGCATATATATGCCCTCATCATTAGATGGGCCGGGAGGAAATCCGATAGGATTATACAAATGTGTAAATGCGGCCAATATGCCTAAAAAGGAGAGTAAGATAAAATGTCGTCGAGAGTAAAAATTCCAACCCTTCAAGATAATTTGAGTCCACGAGTTATCCGTAATGAGATGCAATCCTTCTTAAGTATTGCTAATACCTCTCCCAAAACGAGCATGGTTTGCCATCAGTAAAATTTTCAAATCAATCATGACCGACATAATTGCAATATTGCTACCGATCGTTGCACAGTTGTTTGCTACCCGTTAATGGTGGTGCTGTAGCAATATGAACTGCTGAATTTGGGATATTAGCTTCAGCCTATGAACAAAAAATCAGGGTCAAATCATGCATAACAGACCACCACCACCACCACGTACTGTTCAGCTTCGTGACATATCCAACCAAGGTACAGTTTGGCTTCAATTGTGTTTATTTTTCAAAAGTAATAATCCTTCCAATCATTGCTGATTTCTAGGCCGCCAAAACCGGCAAATCCTCTGAGCCTATTTCATAACTGTTCGACAATTATAGAAAGTACTTATAATATCTTTTGTTAGAGAAGGTCTCAGAGATCGGTATTGTTATTACATTGTCGAAATAATTAATAAATAAGCAATTAATAAATACGCGTTGCACTTTTTTATCTTCTAAATCAATATATTTATTATCTTATTAGCTCTATATTTATTAAATTCCCTTTTCAGTAATTCATTTTGTAATCTACTCATGATCTCTTTCGTTCTTATCTATTACTTTGTTATTTCAAAGGAATCTATCATCTTTTCTATAGTTGGCAAGAAAATATGATATTTTGCTGCATCGCCATTATAAGAAAGAGTATATATGTTATTACCCTTCACTGTCCATACTAACATTATTTCTGGTTTAAATGGCGCACTGCCGGCAGGAGGTATAAATACAACTCTATGTGCTATAGCACCTCCAGTAAGCGTAATGGACTTGGACTCTACAATCTGTATGCCTGGTTGTTTTAATGTATCATTAACTAGCTTACTATAATCATTTAGTGCTATATTTTGAGAATAACGAGTTCTTGATAGTAAGAGCTGCTGGGGTATAATATCTGAAAGATTTCCTAACGGTGAATAGAATGCAACAATATTAGTATAATCCCTAAGACCTGTCTGTGATATTGTCCAATCAGAAGGATATTGTATTTTTATGCCGTAAGTGGGGTTTTGATAAGTCAAGAAATTATTCATTGTTTTAGCGGTAGTAGAAGAAGAGGAACTAGTAATAGTAGCATTTTTTTGTGCTAAGATGGGCTGTTTTAACATGCCCAGGGAGGATATCAAAACCATCATTGCTGCTATTGTTAGCATACATAAAATTGCTTTATTTCTACGACGTAACATCTAAACACTGTTAATTACTTGGTATTTAATTCTTCTTTTAAGAAATCTGGCAATAACATAAACCTCTTTTCCAGATGCGAAGTTAGCCACTCTTGACAGTCCTTATTTTAGCGGTCAGATGATTCTGATGACACTTCATAAATATAACCTGCATTGACAATAAATAACATAGCTTTTTTCAAGCGTATAGCAACTTGTAAGTGTAATAAAATATCGCCGAATATACTAAAGAATACGTATACAAGTCGATTAAGGAGAATACTATTATGATTTACCGGCTCTGTTAAGTTAACGATTATCCATTTCGCAACCACTGATTAATCTTACTAAATGTGAAGCCAGATCTATTATACATATATAATACAAATAGTACAATCCATTGGTGAACATGCGATAGATTGCAGCAATCGCTTTTTTTCAAAC
>JAFAQB010000345.1 GCA_019246625.1 Nitrososphaeraceae archaeon | reverse complement strand
AAAGGTTAGTGAGTGAGTAGACATGTATTCTTCACTTGCAGCTCTACCGTTGAATGCCTTCATCGTTAGAAGCAATATGCCGAGATGTATATTTTAATTATTGCGACTTGCCACACCTGCTGCAAAACTTTGCTTTCTTTGGAATTGTATCTAGGAATTTCTGTACAATACAGCACAATTTTTCTATATATGTAGTTGAATTTACTCTAAAAGTTGCTTTAATATAAAACTTGCTACTCATTATTGTTTATAATTAGCATTTTCATATCTCTCACTTTCTTGGTAAACTAGTGATACAGAACCCATTACTTGGAGTCTCATTATACTTTGAGCCTTCCATTTGTCAGCAGACTGTCTAGTTTATGTGAACATTTATCTGATCTTTGTAACTGTGCGTTTAGATATTGTTCGGATTATTTTTTCTCAAACTATTATTCATTTAATCGATACATAAGACAATCAGCATTAACTATATCCTATATGATACACATAATTGATATTAACATGAACTCATGTGCATACTTAATAGTAGGCAGGGCAATTGTCAAAGAAAATTCAGATGCCTGGATCTGCCCGTGCAGGACTGGCATTGTTGGTTGTAGGAGCAATATTTGTAGGGATAGGGACTTATCTTAACAGAGGAGGATTTTCACTTTATGGATTCATAATGGTTGTTGCAGGATTTTCAATATACATAATATCTTCCGTTGCCGTTGCAAGGAATAGAAAGATGAGGGAAAAGAGAAAATAATTATCATTACCTCCCATATATCTTATTATTCGATATAAATTGCAGGTTTAAATGGTCTAGCAAATTTTGCTTTCGATTTAGGATCAGGTTTTTTTTGTGAATTATGACCACCGTCTTTTTCTCCTCTCTCTTCCTCTTCTGGGAATACGACTATCTGAGCCTGTGCATTTCCACTTTCCAAAGACAACAAGCTTTTAGCATCATTTATAGGAAATATCTCATCAAAGTCTGCTGCTAATTTCAACCTTCTATTCCTTGCTTCAATTGGATCTGACAGAATGTCTTCTATCATTTTTTTTATTAAGCTTGGATCATTTTTTGCTTTTGACGCTGTTTCTACATCATTGAGTAGCTGCCTCATAATATCGCCAAAATTAGTTTTGCCTTTCAATAACATGCTTACAAGTATCTGGAGATAGATCTTTTGTTTCCACCGTGTTGCAGTATATATGACAATTTTTGTCGGAGTTATGTTAGTAACTTTGACAATTTTCTGAATATCAGATACCAAATTCATAATTAAAGATTCTGATTCTTCTGCTACTGGATCCTTTCTATGATCATCTACTTGTGGCCACCCAGCAAAAATAATTGAAGATGACGATGGCGATGATAAGGATAAATTACTACTATCGCCACTAATTTTTTCCCAAATTTCTTCGCTTATAAATGGAGCAAATGGAGCAAGCATCTTGATGCGGGTTTCAAGAAACAGTACTAAAATAGCAGAAATAGAATTTTCTCGACCTTTGTTTTTGACTCTCTTCCGATACCACTGTAAGTCTTGATCAAGCGAATATAGTATGGAATGAAGTGCTTCTCTTACCCTTAATTTCTCCATAGACATTGTAATATCTGCAACAATATACTGCAATCTACTGACAAGCCATCTGTCTTCCAATTCGGTTATTGCGCTCCCTGTCTTCGTCTTTTCTATTGAACACTCGCTCGCCATCTGATAAATATCATATAATTTGGAACGAATTCCTTTAAGTGCATCAAATGAAAAGTCAGCATCCTGTAACAGCTCTGCAGAGATCAGCATAGCTAAACGAATTGCGTCAGCACCATACTCTTTGATTGTAGAACGCAATGGAATAATATTTCCAAGCGATTTTGACATCTTCTTTCCTTCCATCAATACAGAGCCATTGACTACTATTTGCTTTGGCCAATTGTCCCTTCCAAAAATCGCTACATGATTAAAAATAAAGAATGAAAGATGATTTGGAATAAGGTCTCTTCCAGAATGTCGAACATCTAAAGGATAAAAGTATGAGAATTCGTTTCTCATCTCGTCAATTAATACGGTAGGGATTTTACAATCTGCAGCGACCTGACTGGCATTGCCTTTTCCAAGTAGTATATAATCAAAGAAAGAGTCCTCTATAATCTCTGAATTGATGGGTAAATTATTATTGTTATTACCATTAACGTATTTTGCAATAATATAGTATGCCATGTAGATAACGGAGTCGGAGAGGCTTTCAATAATCCAATCTTGATCCCATGGCAATTTAGTACCAAGTCCTGATTTTCTTGCGCAAGCTCTTTCCTTTAACCAATTAATTACATAGTTAAACTCCTGCCTAATTTCTTCTGGTATTATATCCATTGTATTGATACATTCGTGTGCTCTGTCTTTCCATCTTTTATCACCATAATTAATAAACCATTGATCATTCAATAGTTTAACTACGCATTCAGTGCCGCATCTACACTTAACAGGCTTCGTTACCAATTCAAACATTATGTCGGCAGAGCCAGATGTGATTATTTCTTTCTTTATCTTATCTTTTGCCTCTTGTACTGGCATACCAGCATATCTGCCAGTATTATGGGACATTTTCCCTT
The DNA here is from genome assembly GCA_019246625.1 of Nitrososphaeraceae archaeon. GTDB lineage: Archaea > Thermoproteota > Nitrososphaeria > Nitrososphaerales > Nitrososphaeraceae > Nitrososphaera_A. The sequence continues at coordinate 11,818 of JAFAQB010000345.1, read as the reverse complement.
TGTAAAATTCACGAGAGTATAGCTCTTCAGTGGCTCTTTTCAATTCTGGATCCTCTTGGTTCTTTGCTTTGAATCTCTTTATGATTTCCTCGGCAGGGGTTATATTATTATTAATATCGCTACACTCACCTTCTGATTCAATTATTGCTATCGGTTTTACTATTTCTTCAGCTTTTAATCGGAATTCATCATTAATATCGCTGATAGCAGAAGCATTATTTTTTAAATCTTCTAGAGCCTGGTAATCATATGGTGCATGAGCTGGAACTGACATTACGATTCCAGTGCCATTGTCTGCATCGACAAATGATGCAGGATATATAGGAATAGAAACCTGTTTGATTGGATCTTTGACATTTTTACCAATTATTTCTTTTCCCTTTAGAGTAGATTGTATTGCAATTTTATGATTTAGAAATCCTAATTTTCTAGCCGCATCATTGCTGACAATCCATTTTTCGTTATCAATCTGTATTTTGACATATTCAAGTTCAGGATTGACCCATAGATTAGTTACACCATAAATAGTTTCTGGTCTCATAGTTGCAGCTGGGATGATGTAGCCATCACTGTCTTCTAACCTAAATTTAATTACTGTGTATTCGTTGAAGTCTGGTTCAATATCGCCAATTGTATCATGCTGGCTAACAGGATTTTGATCATTTGGACACCAACCAACTGGATGCGAACCTTGGACTATTAGCCCTTTTTTTAACAAGGTTCTAAATTGCCATGAAATGAACTTTGAATATACTTTATCTATAGTAGTGAATTCGCGCCGCCAATCTATAGAATAACCCATCTCTTTCATCCCCAGTTTGATCTCATTGTGGAAGTAACGGGCAATGTTTATAGGCTCAACAAAGGTTTCTATTATATCGTATGAAACGCCATGGATATTATGAAACGTCTCCAGTAATTCCTTATCTCCAGCTGCAACTCTGCGTGACATACCAAGAATAGGTGTCCCTGTATAATGGAAACCCATTGGAAATAATACATTGTAACCTTTCATCCTCATATACCGCGCATGAGTGTCAGCAAGAGTGTAAGTTCTTCCATGTCCAATATGTTGAGGAGAGTTGGGATAAGGATAAGCTACAGTTATGAAATATTTTTTCTTTGCAAAATGTGGATCAGTCTGGAAGATCTTTTGCTCCTCCCATCTTTGACGCCACTTTTCTTCAATTGAATTCCAATCTATCGTTTTTATCGCTCTATCACTGTTGTTGCTACTGCGCGAAGGAGGGATGGTAGTAGTGCTTGTCATGCTCTTCATTATCCTGAGACGTGTTTCATAACCAATTCTTCAGCTGAGAGTAAAGCTTCTTCTATTTTGTCTTTGTTCCTTTCGTTACTGCCAGCACCACCCTGGCCAAACCTGTCATCGCCTCCTCCAGAACCTCCAAGTTGAGTTGAAATTTGTTTTGCTATGATACCAGCCTTGATTTTCTGTCTTGCTTTTTTACCAACAAATACAACCACCCGCATTCCATGACCTTTTGAAATTAATGCGATATAGATTAATGATGGATCAATTTCGATAGACTTTTCACCAATAGCAATGCAATATTCGTCATCAAGTTCATCATCAGACAAAGTATAGAATTTGGTGCCATCTGGTGATAGTTGCTTTGCTTCTAAAGAAATTGACTTTGCCATGGTAGGAGCAACTTTTCGGAGTATTGTCTTTATCTTTCTCCTCATTGCTTCTAATTCATCTATACTTTTTTGGGAGGATTCAACAACTTTTTCCTTACTTGAACCTAGCGACTGTGCAATAGCAGTAAGTTGATTTTCTTGTTTTTGTATATAATTTATAGCAGCTTCACCAGCTACAAAATCTAATCTTACTACGCCATCCTGTATTCGTTCAGCTTTTGTAATTTTTATAAGTCCTATTTCACCAGTCTTGTTAACATGTGTCCCGCCACATGCTTCAATATCCCATCCCTCAATATTTACAATTCTCGTGTTACTGGTTGGAACCACACCTCCCTGATATATTCTAAAGGTATACTTCTGCTCGGCATCACCTCGTCCATATATCTTGATTATAACTGGCAGATCCTGTCTGATTACATTGTTAGCCGTTTTTTCAATTCTCTCGACTTCTTCTCGGTTCAGAGCAGAATGGTGGGTTATGTCAAGTCTAGCATACTTTTCTTCTTTAAATGCGGAGTTTTGCCAAACCCACGATCCAAGGTTGATTCTAGCAGATGTGTTAAGTACATGAGTTGCAGTATGATGTTTAGTAATCAAATTGCGTCTTCGGTCGTTTACTATTCCATGGACAACCTTGCCTTCAACGAAACCTCTTGCATCTTGCAATTTATGAACTACGATATCTCCCTGCTTTATAACGTCAACCACCCGTACACCATCAATTTCACCCAAATCGGGTTCTTGTCCACCACCACGTGGATAAAATGCTGTTTGATCTAGTACAAGATATTTATTTTCTATCACCTTTAGAGTCTTACTAGTAAATTTGCGTGTTGATTGGTCTTCATAATACAATAGTGTTGTAGGTAAAAGACCATCTAAACCATAAACTGATTTTTGAACCTGCGTTGCTATTTGATGGGTATGAAGCTCAGCAAGTTTAGTGTAAAAAGTGGATGGTATATTTTCTATTGCTCCTGCTTCTACTAAAAAATCTGGCGTAATGCCATCAGATTCATACATCCTGATGAGATCATCGACCATTACTTTCTTTTTACTGCTTTTGATAGAAGTGGCAATTGCATTCATCCTTTCTCTTGAACCTATATATCTACTGGATTCTATCTGCAAGATCGTTCGGACATCTTCTCTATGTTCATCAAGTTCTGGATACATTTGCTTCAGATAATCAATATGCATATCAGCAATATCTTCAAGTTTTATGATCCAGCCCATCCTTTCCATAATTGAAAGTGCTCTTCTTAGGATTACTCTAAGATTGTACCCCCCGCCTACATTTGAAGGCAGTGCCCCATCCGAAATAGAAAATAATAATGTACGAGTATGATCCGCAATAGTGTAAATTGCTTCGTAAGGAGCAATCATTTTTGCAAGCTTCTCATCTGATACTTTTAATTCTTTAGCGATCAATGATTTTAGTGCTTTTATGTCGCCGCCCATGGCATCAAGTTTACTTGACACTGCCCCAAAGTATTTGGATAAAATATCTTGGTTCCCAAAGGTTCCAGTAGCGTCAACAAGTTTTCCTATTGCGGGGCCAAAAGAGCAATCATAACTTGTGGGTGTTCCCATTGTTATCCATGAAAATCTCTCAAGTCCTGCACCCATATCGATAATTTTGTTAGCCATCACACGATAGTTATTTTCATTTCCTTCAAATTCGGTAAAAACAGCATTGCCTAATTCAAGTCCGCACACAAAATATTCTAAAGAGTATCCAAATGCGCCTGCACCCATCCAGACATCTTCTACAAAAGTGATTTCCTCGGGATTTATTCCAAGCCCATTTGTAAGTAACCCATAATCTAGTTCAATACATTTGTCTTTCCAGTAACCTCCTGGAGCATCTGCATTAGATGTCTGCCCAACCATACAGAAACTTGTATAATGTCTGCCGCTCAAGCCCACGTTTTCAATGTCGTTGAAGCGTAAACACATTTGTGGAACAAGAAGTGGATTTGCAGGTAGCTCAAAAACTACCTTGTTTCCCATTACTCTTTGAAAATCTACAATTGATGCTATTGTGAAATATAGGTCATCACGCCATCTACAAACTACGGGATATCGCCTAATTATTGAGTGGCCATTAAATTGAAAATACTCTTCTGTTTCTTTCCAAGCATTAACGTAGTCAAGTCGCTTATTTGTAGGAGGTTTACCTATAAAACTATAATTTTCATGATCAGGACAAAATATCCTCTCAACTAGGGTCCAAAAGAATTTTCCACATCCTGTGCACCTCTGACGCTTAAAACCCATTCTGTCGAATAAAGAAACTTTATAATATCTGTTTGGATCAGATGAAAAAAGATTAGTAAGTTCCTTTTTCCCCAATGCTTGCTATCCCTGTTAATAGGGGGTAAATAATAGTGACTTATATCATCCTTTTGATAACTTTCAATAACGGATGAATGGTCTTAATGGCGGCTCTTTTGATTAAGAGCATAGTATGCTATTTTTATTCTTATTCTATCAAAAATTCATCGGTTTATTAGATGACTTCATTTGCATAATTTAGAGAAAGCAAGAAAAACCTTTAAGCTAGGTTATTATATTAAATCTACCTACTTTTTGCACCGATATTTATTGTCGGCTCCTAATGACGATTCTTCACTACTTTATTTATTTCATGAATAGGAGCAACTTCGACCGCTACGCGATATATCTCATCATGCATTGCATTTCGATCTATCTCTTCAAATTCAAGTTCACGATCATGGCTAATATATTCTACTTCTCCTTTTGATGAAACTTTCCTTTTACGAAGTGTTTTAGCTGCGTCTTTCAGTCCGGCCCACGATCTCAAACAGATTCTTTCTTTCATCTCTACTACTGACATCATGGAGAATGGTTTTTATGCCTTCATCATTCTTTAGCCATTGGATAAACACATCTTTGTCTTCATGATCTTTGAGAAAACGCGGATATTGTTTGTTCTTCATTATTGGCCTTATTTCATTATTTAATTTACGATCTATCTGATAAACAAGTTCTGCTATTTTCAAGCAATCTTTTCTTAAAGAATTGGTTATTGAGGAGCATCTCCGCATTGAAGCGCCCAACGATATAAAATTTTCATGTGTTAGATCGATAGGCTTATGTAATTGGCTATACAAATTCTATGTGAACTGATATGCTTGCTCTGCTAATATAGAAGGAGTAGTAATGCATAGGTACAATGAATCAGGTTACAATAGGCCTATGTATTTTATAGATGATCGGCTATAAAGTTGGGGCCACACAGGAACAACGTTGGAGCAGTTCCTTTACGATATTGTTAAGCTATAGTAATGATGATGTATTGAATAATGATATCTTATCTACTAGTGATGTTTCTTTTAGATTAACTAGTGATAGTTAATTACGCTTAGGTTTAGTCGTCTTCTGTTGTAGACTGGCCTTTAGGGCTTCAAGTAGGTTCTTACTGACATCTTCATCTTGGTTTTTGGATAGAGTATTACTAACTGTCTCCTTTCCAGTTGCTTTTGCATTTATTACTTTCTCTAATTGTTTTGTATACTCATCAGAATATTGGCTGATATCAAACTCTTTGTTAGAAAGATTTTCTACCAATGTTTTTCCCAATGATAGTTCTTTACTGTCAATTGATGGTTGTTGAGAGGAAGAATAAGAAGAAGATCCATCCATGCCTTCAACTTCGTCTACTGGCTTTAGCTCGTCTATATATCGTAACTGATGCATTACTATTCCTCTCTGATATGCACGCAGTGCTACAAGGTGTTCTCTGTCTTTTAATACAACTTTCCCAATTGCTATTTTGTTTGTTTCATTTATTACTCTGCTAAATAATGTATATGCCTTATCTATTGTACCATTCTTTTTATTCTTCTCTGGTCCAACGTAATAGCTTTTCTCAATCAGTAACGGATCAAGATCCTTTGAATCAATAAACTCCTTGACATCTATGCTTTGGGTAGTTTTCATTTTGATCTTGTCCAGATCTTCTTTCTCAATTACTACATAGTTGTCCTTTGATATCTGATATCCTTTCTTGAGTTCTGAATATGGAACTTCTCTATCTTCAATAGAACACCATTTTTTGTATTGAATCTTGTGGTTTTTATTATCTAATTGATTGAATGAGAAGTCTTTGCTATTATCAGAAGTTGAGTAAAGCTTTACTGGTATATTAACAAGCCCAAAAGATATACTTCCTTTCCAAATGCTATGAGCAGGCATATTGTTTATGCTGTTGTTAGTTATTGATATAACAGCTTGAAAAAAATTAACAAATAAGATTGACTATAGTTATTTTAGTTATAAGAGTAAAATTACAATTCTATTGCTAAATTCTGTATCTATTTTGTTGAAGTACAATAATTCAATGACATTAATAAAAGTACCAAGCTTTATAGGACATTGACAGGATTAGGTTAGACCTAACTGTATAGCAGATGAAAAAAAATGTGATGTGAATCGGCATAAGGTTAGAGAACGCATCAGGGTACCCTGCACCGACCAGAACGAGCAAGGCTTGGTGGCTGTGCCTATCTTCTTTATGTGAATTGGGGTTTAATTGGATACTTTTAACTAAGACATAAAGATCTTAGGCAAGAAGGACTTCAATATTTGTCTATGTCTGATAGAGTCTAATTACAGATAAAGACAATAGACTCTAGAACTTCTTAGAAAGAAGTATGGATCTGAATTATGAGCAATAACAATTAGAGTCACCAACTGTCTCTTTGTTTGACAATATTCATGATAATCAACGGCAGTGGTAAGTTGAAGGACACAGTGATTATTGACCAGTAATTAGCAAGAAAGTATTTTTGTTCTCATGCATCACACATAACGCAACTTCTCTAACGTTCACATCTGGTATCATTCATGAAGGAGAAAAGTGAAATTATGAGCCCGTATTCCTCAATTGCACATATTCAGCTGGACATAAATACAAAACAGCCAGCGCAACAGATAGTTGGACTCCCAACAGCAACCAGACCACAAAAGGTAGCAATGGAACACCTGATAAGGTAATTGAGTGTATTCCAAGTGAGAGTAAACAAGAACATATTCCAACCGATGACTTGAAGCCTACACGCCCTTATGAAGTTAAACTTGAACTTTATGCAGATGATACATATATCAAGATAATTGAAGATGACGTATCTCTTCCAACATTATCCAAATTAACAACAAAAATCAAAGATATTGGAAAGCTCCATGAAGTCTATGGTACAGAGGGAATCGTGTTATGTACTCCCGCGTCCGCAAAGGAATTTGTTACTGAAGAGGATTATCAGATGATAACTTATACAACTATCAGAGATTATACTGGACAGATTAGATTGGTAGATAAACAAGACTCAATGACCTCTCCAATAAGTAGGTTAAATATAGGAGATAGAATAAAAGTAGTAGGTGTTGAAACAAATTCTCATTATACCGAAACTGATGAAAAAAGTATTAGAGACATCACCTTAACTGAATACAGTTCGATTCAACAACGAATTGACGCATAACCTGAGTCCTATGGGCTAGTAGTAGTATTAGTAGCATCGTTTTGTCCTATTGAAATGAATGCACAAGCAAATGCTACTAATGATAGTAATATCTCTGAAATAACTATAACAAAAACTGTTTTACAATCAACCTTACTTTGTTGTGTAATATTCACGTTAAAAATCTTGCATTTCTTGATAATGTTACTAGTCAATTGTATTCTCTACCTGTCTTGTGATATTTCTGATGTATAGATATGAGTCTCTTTATGTCTTCTTCTGTATCTGCTGGGTTACTTAGCTTTGCGATTTTCAAGACATCTCTTATATCTTTACTTCCTGATTTCCATATGGATGATGCTATTTGTATCACAATGTCATGGGGCAATTTTTCAATTACTCTGATCGATACTGCTTCAAATTCCTCATAAGTATATTCTGGAATTTCGAAAGTAGTGAACCTGCTAAGTAGAGGTTTACTTAATCTCTCTATGCTGTTTGATGTTGCAAATATTGTAATCTTAGCTCTTACAATTTGTGTGTTTCTAACTTTGGTACTTGTAAACTCTCCTCTTTCCATCATAGTTAGTAAACCTTCTTGATCTTTGATTGGCATTTTGTCAATTTCATCTATAATGATGATTTCCTTATGTTGATTTTCTGCTATGAATTTTTGTATTCCTGCTTTTGTGGTAGCACCTCCTTCTGTAAAATATACTTTGTCTGATGGCATTATTTTGTTTTCTATCTCTAGCATGAATAATGATTTGGCAGAAGCTGGTGGTCCTATTAACAATGTATGAGCTCGCTCTGGAGACTCTAAAGCTCTGAGCATCATCTCCTTGATGTCATCAAGTCCTTCAATATTTGAAAAAACTTTGAGAGCTCGCTCTCTTATGGTTAATTTCGGTTCGTTAGGAATTTCATTAACGTCATCTTGCGATTTATGTTTTTTAAGGAAATTAAATATTTTGAATCATCACCTATTACATGACGTCCAACCAATATTATGTTTAGTTATTGGGCACAATTGCATATCCTTATCATCTTCTAGTCAAGCCAAGAATGAACCCCAGACCTGCACTGCCAACTAAAGGCAAGCCCATATCTATTGGTATGAAAGGTAGGCTGCTATGGATAAGATTTGGAATAGCAGTAGTACTACTATTATGTCCTACTCCTACACCTGATTTTGTGGAATTCAGGCTGTTTGTAAGAGATGACAAAATAGGCTGTGACATTGCTTGTAATTTTGTCCAGTTAACACTAATTACACCCTGAGATTGTAAATACATTAGCGCAGCAAAAAATAAACCAGCTATTATTGCTATTATTTTTACAATATATCTTATGGCTATACCTATCAGGTATCCAACTAATCCTCCAAATCCTACAGTAGTTAAAAGTGGCGTAAGGCTGGTTACATTTTGAGTGGCTGCTTCAACAACCATCTATTTTCTTCCAGCTCCTTTTTTTTGGGTTTGGTTTGAAGCAGAAGCAGCAGCGAAATTTTTTACTATAACTACAAGGGTTTTTGCTATTTCCTTCATGGCATATTCAACTAGAAACACTGCTATAGCACTTTCTTCTTGCGTTATTCTATCAAACCTCATTTTAGTGGTATTATTCATGTTCATGCTCTCATTCTGACTGATATGGCTGCTGCCTTCTTTCAATCTCTTGCATCCTTACTGTTAAAGCCATAAGCTGATCTGATAGCTGTGCTATGGCATCATCTTTCATCTTGTCGCGATTTCTCAATGATTGATTTAACTCTTCTAACTCGTCTACCTTGCTTTGTATGTCTGCCCCTTGTCTTTCTAGCTGAGGGATATTTAGAAATGTCAAGTAGGGCTCAACCTTGAGAAATATTTCTTCTTTCTCTGATTCTTTCTTTGTCCAGTATGTAGAGCCAGAGTGTCCTATAAAATACTCTGAAAAGTCAGAATAACCAAGATCAGATATTGTAGTTTTTACAAATCTTCTAAAAGAATGAAGCGTTATTTGTCTTCTTCTATGACTGGCACTATCTTCTCGGGTTCCTTTACCCATGCGGTCCAATGTCTTTGCAAATGAACTACCCAAATCATCATATATGAAATTAGGGTTTGTTGTTTTGTTATCTTGGTAAACTGCAAATACCAAGTCAGTATCTTTTTTGTTAGGTACTCTATATTCTGTTACTGTCTTTCTATTTTGTTTGTCTCTATAACATACTCTTCGCGTTCTATATTTAAAGTCTAACCACGACTTTAACTGCTGAGTAACTTCTCCTGTTAGGAACGCAATTCTATCTGTTTTCGTTTTGGTGTATTCTCCTCTTACAAAGATCTTACTAGGGCTCGAATCAAAGTCCAGATCTTTAATACGAATAGACAATGCTTCAACAGCATGCATTCCACTTGCTGCTAGCAGCATCACATAAGTTCTTAACCTGATGTTGTCACATACATTTAGAATTTCTATAACATCTTCTTTCGATAAGGACTCTTTGTTTTTTCTAACTACTTTAGGGAGCTTTACCTTTATTTTAAACTTCCTTGGACTTAAATCAACATCACAGTATTCAAGAAAGTTCTTTACTGTTACAACTCGCTGCTTTAGCGTGAGGTTTGAAATACTGCAATTTCTCAAATATGCAGCATACAGGTTTAAAAGGTCATAGGGATCCTCCTCGCCTTGTTTTATTTTAGCAATTAAATCATTTATGCTTAAATGACTATTATATTCAGTTGCTATAAAGTCCTTAAAATTATTCAGCCTTGAAAGGTATTCTTTTGCAGTTGATTTACTCATGGTGTCGATATTCTGACGTATGTAGTGAGTATCGTGTTATTATTACTACCATCAGTTAGCGTCTTTGAAGAAGTTGTCAATTGCTGATAAAAAGTGTAAACCATGCTGCTTAATATAGATTTTGTATTGACCGATTTTTATGCGCTTCCAATTATCATATTGACATGGTAGCATCTACAGAATGTACCTTTGCATTGACATGTATATCAATCTATCAGAACGCTACAAATCATCATCTACAACCAGAAAAGAGATAGGTGAAATGACCGTAATTACGATAATTACTGGTCCGTTGTTTTTATACACCTTTTGTTAATATGATGTCATAGTTGACTGTATTAACTAAATATACTCTTGGAGCAACTGCAGTTACTCCGGAGTCACTCCGGAGCGACAAAGAAGTAATTGGCCTAAGTAATGAAGGGAAGGAGGACAGTCCATAATGATAAGAAAATGGGGATGTCCAATTTGCGAACAAACAAGTAGCCGAAACTGGAATATGAGGCGCCATATAGAAAGAAAACACAATAGATTATGCCAACCTGTAGACTTGTTGAAACTCAATGAATATCAATATCAAAATAAAAGAAATGGCATATTGCCTGAAGAGCAGATTCCTATGCAATCAGGTGGTTTTTCACCATCCTCTACTCCTCCTATTTACTATCATCACCAACTACATCCATACTCTAATTATAAAATTCGAAGACAAAACAAAGAGAAAACAGCATTTTCAACCGAATCCACAGAAAGAATCTTCTTGCAACCCCTTAGAATGCTACGAGAATTTACACAATTACTTGATGACGTTTTTCCAATTCAGCATCATCAACAACAGTGTTATTCTTATTTCCCTGCTGGATGGACATGGCAATATTATCCTCGCGTTAATGGAAACAGCAGTAACAACAATTGGTCAGGTTTAAAACAAATAGTTGATTCTAATCCCGAGGGAAAAGATAAACTGCACGACCTTAAACTTAGGGGAAGAGAGATGCTTAATGACATTCTTCACAATAACAAAAACAAAATAAATTCAGCTGCTTGCGGAGGCGAATTTGTAAACTAAAAAACAGCAATCCCCTAAAAGTAACTTATCTTAAAATTCCTAATAATCATATTTTTGTGAGCAATTTAGTGTTCTTACCACATTCAATGTTAACTCAAGTTAAAAAAGAAACAAATTCACCTTAATCTTATAAATAGAATGGTGAGAATAACCAGTATACATTTAAAATTATCAGTATACTAAGAGTAAAATAAAAATTCCAGCTGAATTCTGACATTCCCTAGTACACTGTATTGTATTCAGCAGTTGATACATACGTGAGCAATAACACTACTTTATAAAAGTAAAACATTCTTTTGATTAATTAATTATAGTTTTTACTGAAGTTAATTAACAACATTTCCACATTATATAAATAATGATTGAAAACCTTCTACATCTGACTATGGGATTTATTGTTACTTATCTATCCCTAGAAGTGGCATGGCACTTTACTGCCTGCAAAGTCAAAGACAAGAAGATAAAACCTTGCATGTTCAAAGAAATGAAAACTATGTTAGTTGCACCACTGCAAACAAGCGCAGGCGACCGACAGTAAAGAGAAGGATGGTGTATACAGTATTAAATGTCTGAATTGCAAGAAATAAGGAATGTATTTCAAGGGTTGGAGACGTTATATCAAACGTACCTTCCAAAGGTAGATCCAGCACTTATTCATGACTTACTAATACGTGAACAGGAAAAATCCGAGCGTGCACCTTTTTACATGGTTGAAGTATTTACAAAGCAAGGTACAGATTCAGAATGGTGTAAAAATCATATATGGAAAACTACTGGGTTTGTTCCAGCAGTATATGATAAA
>JAFAQB010000344.1 GCA_019246625.1 Nitrososphaeraceae archaeon | reverse complement strand
AAAATTGCTAACGGCAATAACTCAGGCCGGCCAGGTGTATATTTCCTTGGTGGTGTTCATGCTAGGGAGTGGGGCAGCTGCGATATCCTGATTAATTTCTTAGAACAGCTTGAACAGGCTTACCTAAATAAAAACGGCCTAACGTTTGGCAACAAGAGTTTTTCCGCTTCTGATATCCAGACCATTGTAAACACATTAGACATTGTGGTCTTCCCACAAGCAAATCCAGACGGCCGCAATCATAGCATGAATTCAGATGCAATGTGGCGCAAGAACCGTCGCGTATTACCACCCAACTCTGAATCCGGCGGCGACCCTCCAGGCAGCTGCGTAGGTGTTGATATAAATCGCAACTATGATTTTCTGTGGGACTTTAAGACTTATTTTGATTCACATGCCCCAATCCAAGATTCGACCGACCCATGTGACTATCAACTTTATGACGGACCCACTGCCTTTTCTGAACCAGAGAGTAAGAACGCCAGGTGGATCTTTGACAACTTCTCCAATATCCGCTTCTTCATTGATCTACATAGCTACAGTGAAGACATCCTATATAGTTGGGGCGATGACGACGACCAAACAAACGATCCTAGTATGAATTTTCAGAACCCTGCATTCAATGGCATGAGAGGGATCACGGCCGATTCGGCCTATAAGGAGTACATTCCATCATCCGATCTATCTATTGCCATCGACCTGGCGAATACTTTCCATGATGGTATTCAATCGGTGAGAGGCACCACTTACACTGTCAAGCCAGCTGTGGGCCTTTATCCTACGGCTGGTACATCTGACGATTATGCTTACAGCAGACATTTTGTTGACAATACCAAGAAGAAGGTGATTGCCTACACACTTGAATGGGGAACCGAATTCCAGCCGCCATATGCTGAGATGCAGAACATCCTCCAGGAGATTACATCTGGACTTATTGCGTTTTGTATTTGGATTTGCAATAATCAAAATCTTCGGCTTATTAGATTGGAAGACATGGTTGAGTCATTACAATCTCAAGTTAAGCAACTGCAAGAAACAGCAAATTTAAGTGTACACCGTAAGGCTACTTCGGTAAGAGCTAGAAGAAGTAGTGGTAATGGTAAAAACATGAAAACAAAAAAGAAAACAACAAAGACAACAACCAAAACAACATCAACAAAGGGAAGAGCTGGCGAAAGTAAGAAAAAATGAAATTGAATTTACAAATGTTGTGGATATTATGAAAATATAATGGAGCTTATTGTCTAAAAAAAGAAGACCTAAAATTTGTTCAATAATAGCAAAATGGATCATCCTTTCGGTCTCAATTATAGAGTGTTCACGATAGAATTACAAAATAGATATATTTAATCTTAATTTAATGAGTATGATAGCATCACAGTTAAATTATGCTCTGTTGCATGATTCATTGGGATTTTAGTTTGTCCAAGCCGTTAGCTAGGTCATTCGATTGAACATGTTATATAGAGCTGCCTTTAAGAAGATCTCTTTTACCATATGAGGAAATTTTCTAGCTGTTACATGTTCACCGAACATTCTTTTAATAGAAGAGAATACGGTTTCTGTCATCCACCTGTGTCCATAGCTCACGCTACGCTTCCATCTTTTGAGGTTTGTCTGTTGTCTTAGTACAGACATATTCCTAGCATGGCAGTTACTTGACCTGACCTTGGAATTACTTCTTGTCATTATACCAGGTTTAATGTGGTTCTTTGATAGATATCTAAAATTCTTATTGCTGTCGTACATACCATCTGCTAATACACCCTTCACATGATTATTATTTTCAGAAGCACTATCTACTAACTTCTTTAGTACTTTACCGTCATGTACTTCTTCACTTGTTACCTCCAAAGACAGGATTCTTTTCTTCTTAATGTCAACTGTTACATGTATCTTCAGATATCCTTTTCTAACATGCCATTTATCCCGCATCCATTCTCCTCTGTTAGCTACTTTGATGCCAGTGCTGTCTAAAGCAATTACAATATCATTCCCTAATTTTTCATTGATTTTAATCTCCAGTCTGTTTATACGTCTACTAATGGTACTGTAATGTGGTATGCCAGGAACTTTAGTACTTGCGTGAGAAATAACTACACCTTCTGTTTGTCTATATGGTAGATGGAAATATGCTCTCATGTAACCTAGAAGCTGAATAAATGAATCTGGGTAGTCATAAGGTTCACCAACCTTACCTTTGTTCATTTGGGATAATTCATGATCCCATCCATCAAGTACGTCAAAATCCAAGAGCACCTGACCACGTCTGACTAGAGATTCATTATAGGAGGGCCAGTCAATCATAATACAAGAATAATTACTATAAGCAAGCTAAATGAGAAGTGGTCAAATAAGTATCACTTACAACGTAATGAATCGCGCAACAAAGCAGCATATTCTATTACTTTAAATAAAGATCCTGATGACTACCAGTCTTATACACCACAGCATAAAATAGGTAGACACAACAACAAACAAAGAGTCTGATACTTTAATTAAATATTATAAAACTGGACATCAAAATGAAGAAGACTGATTTTAGGTGAACTTTACCTTAAGATATCTGCACACGAATCTTTGCTTCTGCACGGACATCAATATAGACATCTCTATTTATCATATCGATGTAGCTCCAATTAATCGAATTACAAGATTTTCTCTTTCGCAAAAATTATCTGACATCAAGATTATTGCTATATGCTACTAGTAATCGCTCACTGATAAGCATATCTGTCTGTTAGCACTGTTA
>JAFAQB010000333.1 GCA_019246625.1 Nitrososphaeraceae archaeon | reverse complement strand
TCTATTCTCAACTGCACCAACGTAGAGAACTACCCCTCTGTGTCCTGCTTGTACTACAACTGCAGATTCTGACATGATTAAAATTATAACAATAAACGTTACTATTCCTGCTAGGATTTTTAGCTTGTTAGAGCTTAGACTAGACCTCGATGTTGTTGTATATCCATATGGATCATCTCTATTAGGTGTTCTCCCATTATAGGACTTGCCAGATCCCCTGAAAGGGTTTCTCATATAACTATCATTTCAACAATATATTATTGAGATTAAAAGGGCAATTTAAATATGACGCGAAATTTAGCCACATCACACGAGTAGTAAGATACGCGGCACTTTTGACACCACCGATTTGGTTTCAAATCACCGGCGGTAGTCATAGATTGTCTGAGCATATAATCCAAAGACAACAACTATAACCAAGGCATCAGTGGCTCTGCAATGTAGATAGACCAACCATAACAAATAGTCAACCTGACCTATATTGGATATCTATTCAAACATTCGTCTTACATCACCTTCAAGTACACCCGCTCCCCCATGAAGTCTATCTATATGTTTTGATAGACCCTCCTTTGTATCGAAGGGAGACTCACAATAAGGACATTTTAAGTTAGCCAGGTTAGGATCCTTCATATATGCAATAGACTTCGTATCAATAAGACAAACAGGCGTTCCTTGAAGTGCAGTATCCTCTGAAGAAAGCGATATTGTCTCCAGCTTTTGATATATGCGTTCCCGTGTAACCATTCCCAGAACAGCAGAATAGGCATGAACCATTACCTGTCTTACAAGGTGTTTGTCCATGATAGAAAGTGCTTCCTTTACTGTGGTTTTAGGATCTATAGCTAGTACCGGACTTGTCATAATTTCTCGTAGTTTGACCTTGGCAGGATTTCTATCTTGCGAGAGTACCTTAAAAAGTATATCGGTCTTACTTACTATACCTACAACTTCTCCTTTGTGGGAAGCTAGAACACACCGAGCATTTCTATCTTTCATTAATTTAGATGCTTCCTCAGCGGACTTGTCGCTTTCAACTATAATTATATCAGTGTTAAGAACAAATCCCACAGGTGAAGACAGAAGGGAAATGATATTGTTTGGATCACTAGAAGACAGCTCTTCCATAAACAAATAGTAGAGATGTTTTATTTATAGTTGATCTCGATCTAGATTACATGGCTAACTAGACTTCTTTGCTTGTGCATATAATGACAATAAGAAAACTTATAATAGTAAAACTCCACGTTCTAATATATATTTTCAATGGAAGAATATACATCATACAAAAAAAGGATTGTTAGCGTTATCTTTTATTCTTATAAGACATCAGTTCGTGACAACAACTTCAGCAATTCTGGCAGTTGTAGAATCCAGACCTATCAAAAAATTTTGTGTGTTGATTACTGACACAGAAAACACAATAATAATAATGATGATGATAACCTGCCTCAACTATGAGATTCAAAGATGAAATCTAAAACAGAATACCTTATGTTCAATACCAGTAGTAGACGTGCATTTATCAATATAACTCCAAGTGTTAGAAAGGTGGTTGAAGAAAGTAAAATTAAGGAAGGCCTTTGTTTAGTAAATGCAATGCATATTACTGCTAGTGTCTTCATAAATGATGATGAAAGCGGTTTGCATGAGGATTTTGATACATGGCTTGAAAAATTGGCATCACACTCGCCTACCCAACAATATAAACACAACAAGACAGGTGAAGATAATGCCGATGCACACCTAAAGCGCCAGATTATGGGACGTGAAGTTGTTGTTGCCATCACCAACGGGAAAATAGATTTTGGTCCATGGGAGCAGATATTTTATGGAGAATTTGATGGCCGACGAAACAAAAGAGTGCTAATAAAGGTAATTGGTGAATAAGGGAATAATACGGATGGATAATGTAAGCAAAGCATTCTTAAGCAAACCAGATGGGGTTTTGACGTGTACTAAGGCTACTAAAGTATATGTTTTTCATTGCATATTATAATTTATGATTATTATTGATTGGAAAGGACTCATTAGGAATATCAGACAAACAATCATGGAAGATGTTTAGGGGATGCTCTATGAGAACAGGAGTTTCTGCTTCTCGGATTAGTCGCAAACCTTCTCTTTTATGGATAACAGAGGTTGGACCAATCGTCTCTTCACCTGTTTTTGCACAAGACACAATTTACATTTCAACTATAACGGGAAGAATTTTTGCATTAAATATAATAGAGAAGCAAATAAAATGGCATTTGAACATAGGTAGTCCTATAGTCTCATCACCCATGCTTTGTGATCGAATTTTAGTGGCTGCTACATATGATTCCTGGATTAAAGGGACAACCTTTACAGGAAAAAACTTGTTGCTTGGAATTGATACGGTAACCGGGAAGCAGATTTGGACATATGAAATTGCAGGTGACGTTTTCTCTTCGCCGTGTAACGTTGATGATGATATGATGATATTTGTCGGTTCAATAAATAATACTATCTATGCGCTAGATGAATGCAGTGGAAATATTCGATGGAAGTTTGAAACAGGCGGAGAAGTATGGTCCTCTCCATCATATAATGGGAGTGAGATTTTCATAGGATCTGATGACGGCTTCATCTATTGTTTAAATTTAGATGGAAAACTACTTTGGAAAACAAAATTGAATGGCAGGATTAGGTCGTCATCACCATGTTTATCATCTGCTGACGAGAATCAAAATTCCTCAGTATTTATAGGAACTTATAATGGAGGAATGTTTTGTTTGAATCAATCTAATGGAATCATAAGATGGAGAAAACATATTACGAAACCTGTTATGGCTTCTCCTGCTACAATAAACGATAAGGTGTTCTTCGCAGCATCGGATCAAAAGATATACTGCCTTCAAAAGAAGGATGGCTCAAGCATATGGGATTTCGAAACTGGAGATAAACTATGGTCTTCTCCATCAATATCTGAATATGATAATGTAATGTTTATTGGTTCCTTGGACTCACATATTTACGGAATTGATATCAATACTGGTAGACAAACCTGGAAATTTCCGACTATGAATATCATAGATTCTTCACCAGCCATCGCAAATAGTATGATGTTTTTAGGATCTCGTGATGGTTTATTATATATATTTGGATCAAAAAATACACCTCATTATATACGGTGATGATCCAAATTCTCGAAGTGCAAGATGCATATTTCTAGTCTAGCATGCTACCGCTGACAGTCTCTATCATGATATATCCATTTGTGACAATACTTTTTTTATAATGTCTTTATGCCTTTCTGCATAAGTTGGCGACTCTATATCTATCCATTCTATATTTTCTCCAAGATTGAATGAAAAAAGTTTCCCGCCCGTTCTTGGGATTTGTTCTAATATGTCATGAGATAAATCAAAACAAAGACCATCATCATATGTCTCTAGTGATTGATTATGGAAATATTCAAAGATCCTTTTACTAAATAGATATATTCCGACTGCCTCAGGTCGCTCGAGCTTTACCTTACCCTTTTCTACGAACTCCTTGATTAGAGGAGCAATGCCATTATTATCATTTCCAATATTATAGTCGCAATCCTTCTCTTTCTCTAAAACGACTCTTCCTGTCTCCTCAAACCTTTCATCTCTAACTACAACCATTCCTATAATTGTTCCATTGTATCCTGTGTTTCCCATACTGTTATTATTTATCGTATCATACTTTCGTATCATATCATCTATTTTCAACGCACACAGGTTGTCCGCAAACCATACCAAACATGCATCATCTTGATTAGAACCTCGTCTCAAATTTTTTTCAACACGTAGAAGAGCACCTCCGGTTCCGTTCTTCTTATCTTCGATAAATGTTATTGATTTACCTATAAGAGTTTCTTTTCCTTCAAAATAATTAATAATTTGTTTGCCAAATCTGTCAAATTCACATACTATACTTAAATCACTGATCTCAGGAAATTTTGCCAAATACCTTACAATATAGTCTATAACTGGCCTTCCGTCAACTGGTATCAACGCCTTGGGAAGATAATCAGTAAAGGGTTTGGCCCTAACACCATGACCTCCAGCTAGCAATATTGCTTTCAAACTATCTATAGAGTATCATCATTACTCTATTAATTTAATGTATTTGAACAGTCCGAATTTCTAATGAGTTCTTTTAGGTTCATAATTGAATATCACGATATTTTCAATTCAGTATCCAAAAAATTATGTGGCTTTACAATATAATAATAATATGTCAACTTAATTTCATCAGGTTATACATTACTACGCTATAATGTAGTTCCATACAAAACATTATTAGCTCTGCAAATTTGAACATATATCAACGTAAGCAAAAAAATGGCTAGATTTTCGAACAAGCAAATACAAAAGATATTGTCGTCATCATCGTCGACTTCTTTAGATAGAAAGATTGCTCTAGCTACAGAGGACTTTTCTGATAGAATCAAATCTACCGAATTAATCCTAAGAGATAGAACCAGGATGTCAAAGGAAAATGCTCTATCAATTTGCGATTATATCATATCAATGAGGAGAGAGGTTAATCCAAGACTCAGTTACAAAAAATACACTATCCAGTTTTTGTCAGAGTTATCAAAGACTGTTGGGATTAAAAAGAAGTTCATAGATATGACACGAGGTGATATTCTTTGCTACCTAGATAAATGTCGTAAGCCAGAGAGTGAAGATCCATTACACAAGTGGGTTGGAAGTTATAATATAAAACTCGTTATATTATCTCGTTTTTTCAAGTGGCTATACTATCCTAACGTTGACAATCCTAAAGTAAGGAATGAACTATCGACATTAGAAAGAAAGCCTGATTGTATAATGGGTATTAGTCGACTCAAAAGGAAGGAGATTAGCTGCTACAAGCCTTCCGATTTATGGTCTCAGGAAGACGACTTTGTATTCCTAAAGTATGTTACAAACAAACGCGATAGATGCTATCACACAATGGCAAGAGATCTATCTGCAAGGCCACATGAGATATTGAATCTAAAGATAAAGGATATCGTCTTTAAGACTGTTGGTAATAAACAATATGCTGAAGTCCTAGTTTCGGGCAAGACAGGAAGTAGACATATACCACTAATCCAGTCAATACCTTACATAAAAGAATGGCTATCAAACCATCCTAGCCGCAACAATCCAAACTCTCCTCTCTTCATAGGCCTTAGTAAGAATTCTATGGGTAGGCGGCTTAACACTAGGGGCTTATATCAAATTTATAAAGTATACAAAGAAGAGTTCTTTCCAAAGCTGCTTGAAGATCCAACAGTACCAAATGAAGATAAAGAAAAGATAAAGAGTCTGCTAGCCAAACCCTTTAATCCTTACATTCGACGCCATAGTGCTCTTACAGAAAAAAGTCTCAAGCTAAAATCCAGCACACTAAACCAACATGCAGGATGGTCTCCTAACAGCAATATGTCACAAAAATATATCCATTACTTCGGAAACGAGTCATCTGAATCCCTTCTAGAAGCATATGGCATAGTTACAAAGAACAATACTCCTATAGACACCCTCAACCCCAAAATATGTCCTAACTGTAGCGAAGGTAATACTCAGGATGCTAGGTTCTGTGCAAAATGCAGGATAGTATTAACATATGATGCTTATAGTGAGACAATAGAGAAACATCAAGAAAAAGAGACAGAAGTTCAGAGATTAAAAGAGCAGGTGCGACTAATGCAAGAGTCACAAACAGAAATTCTTGCTTTATTGAAGGACCCAGAAAAGCTA
>JAFAQB010000332.1 GCA_019246625.1 Nitrososphaeraceae archaeon | reverse complement strand
CTGCTAGCTTTACTAATTCAAATGCCTCATTAAAATCCTTTAATTTTGATAACTGTTCTCGAAAATTAATCAAACTCATATATCTATTATTGCAGAACTGACTATAAAACATACTGAGTACATCGATTGATATTCATCAAATCAGATCGAACAAGTGATATCTTGATGTGGTTCCCAGACGGTATAATTGTTATGATTACTCTGCCTCTCCAAATGTATTCATTTTATTAGATAATACATCTGGATTGATTTCTTTTTTCCCATACCCGACCGGCTATCTCGTGGCGGATATTTTTGGTAATTGAACAGGAATTAGTAGGTGTTAGTATTCGTTATATTTAAAAGCGAAATGACAATTGTATACTCCTATGACCTTAACTGTCAGTGATATGATGAGGAAAAAACTAGAGATCATTGAAGAAATGAATTCTGTTCAAGAAACAGCTACCAAAATGAAAGATAAGAACGTGAGCTCTTTGCTGGTAGTTGATGCTGATGGTAAACCGCAGGGTTTAGTTACTGAACGTGATTTAGCCAGAAAGGTATGCATAACTGACAAACGTACTAACACGGTGACAAATAAAGAGATAATGTCTTCTCCTCTTATTACTATTAGTTCTAGATCATCACCATCAGTAGCAGCTGATATGATGTTACAAAACAATGTAAGGCATTTACTGGTTGTCGATGATAAAGATAGTACAAACAAACCTATTGGTATAATTACTCCACTTGATTTTACGAGGTATCAGGAATATGCGGCTAGCGAGGATAAAGATGTCATTGAAAAGATATTAGAATACTATATTTGAGTATCGATTGTCTTCAGCAAGAATAATCGCGATTTTGTAACAATGACATATATAATATTAGAAAATAGTTGGTCATTTGATTTTTTTATGTGCTGGGTAGAATGTTATTATATCAATAGTCTCTAGATTTTGAGTATATAATTTGCTGGTCAGGAGAAAACTAGTGACTAGAATTATCTGCTCATAACCTTTGCACCGAATGACTCATGACTTGACTGCTTCTCCAAAATAGAAGCATACGCGTCACCAAAGTCTTGGTTTGGTGATATTTACAATTTGGAATTTATGGTTGTTTACATAATCAAATATCGTTAGAATATGTAAGACCAAACGTTTTAATTTCATCTGGTTGCAATAGGCTTCTTACCTCTTCCTTTCCTTCTATCCAATATTACAATGACGATACCTGTAATAACTGTTATAATCCCTACAATTACTAATATTATTCCTGCTATTAATTCACTAAATAAATTAACATTAATTTGATTATTTTTATTTACAAAAGAAGCAGATCCAAATAAGGAGCTTATTCTAACAGGAGCGGAGCCTAAATTTGAAATGGTGAGAGTGTATTTTCCTGGGATCGTAGGTTTAAAAGTTGTAAAAAATTGCTTTGAGAAATAATTTTGGCTCAACACTCCGCCATTAGGATCTTTTACCAGTTCTCTTAACTTAACAGTAGCATTGTTACTATTACTTGCTTGTCCACTGTTGCTAGGAGCTTGAAAGCGTATTTGTAACGCTATTGGATGACCGATATCTGTCACTTGTATTGTATTGGTTGCTGTTCCTGATGGAGGAACTGCAACATCGCTTAAAATTACACCTTGACGTAAAAACGATCTAGCAAAGGAATCAGCCCAAATTACAGAAAGAAGTATACCTGCAATCAACAAGGCAGCTCCTATAATCAGAATGATGTAACCTCTTTGCAGCATGGTTTTGATAAAAATTCTTCTTGTCATATATAAAAATATAATGAGAAACTTGGCTATGTAGAAATGATGGATTGTGTTATTAGATGAGTATAATGTACTCGAGCATTTTAAACAAAATGTGGAAATTCAATTTGATAATGTCTTTCAATGTAATAATAGCTTATAGCTTACAATTACAAATTAATGCAAACGTTATCGTCCATTTGAAGTGCATAATACAAGACGCAATGCAGATCATAACCGACACAAGCCATAATTATAAACCAAGTAGGCAAAAAGATTGCAAGCTGCATACACATCTAATAATATATGCAACTTCATTTTGTACCACATATGGATTCAATTTATATCAATAGTAATAAACATTAAGTGGTATCAGAGGATTCAGGGATATAGTATATGGTTTGTTATATCAAAAATGACGATATAGTAAAGGGCAAAAGCATGATACTAAAATCAATCATGACCAAAGAAAATGTTAAAAATGCTTATGATATGTGGTGGGTAAGGAGTATTAATCAGGTTTCTTAGAATTGACGCAAAACATTGAAATCCTAGTTTCAGAGCCAGGACCGTACAGGAAGGACGACAAAATGACAAAAAGATAATAGTTGGCCACACATACAAAATAACAATTCTGAGATCTGATTTTAAAAGTACAGCAGTATATAGCTTTCATACTCTGACTGTAATAGATCAGGGCTCAAAATTAACCTGATTTA
>JAFAQB010000195.1 GCA_019246625.1 Nitrososphaeraceae archaeon | reverse complement strand
GTTGTCTAAACGTTATGTATGACATGGATAACATTCAATCAAGGTGAATCCTCTTGATGAACCTATGACTCTAATCTACCTCTTAGCATTGCTTTGCCATAATGAAAAATGCTTTGGTAATACACTATAATAGATATCATTAAAGTCCCCCAGGCTCAAATGCAATTATAGAAATCAGTGTTAATATGTGTTCATTTATTAATAGATGATTATTCAAACTGCCATGATAAAATAAAATTTTTGGTATGGTATTAGTCTACCCCAGTGACAACACCTTACAAGCGTGGTTTTTTCAATATTTGCCGTGATCCCCCATTATATATTATTATCCGCTAGTATCTAGAAAATGATATTATATTATCCATTATTATCCTTATGCAGTATATACGTTATCCTTAATAATCCCGTCATCCTATGATATTGTGATGTCCAACTCTAGCCGTAATAACGACCTATCTGCTATAGAAGATACAGTATCAGAATTGCAATTGCTATCTAAAAGGCAGCCCTTAAGAGATGAGGATCTCTTGAGGGCAAAGGATTTGATGGCAAGTCTAAAGGAAGCTGGTTATACAAACAAGGAAATCTCGACCCTTACAGGAGAAAAATGGAGTGAATCTACAGTAAAATTGTATACACGTGGAACAAATACAAAAGATTCAACTCCCAAAGACAATGCTAGCAAAGTAATAGCAGAAATGATTTCAAAAGGTTTAAGCTTTGAGCAAGTTATACAGGCTACAAGCGTTATATCAGAGATCGATAAAGCTGAAGGAAATGTAACAGTAAAAGACCTACTCTACCTTGTAGAATGGATAAAAAAATCCAATATAAGAGATATTTCAGAGGTTGTTGAATTATTTAATAGACTAAAGTCAGAATCCAGGTTATCATCACTTTTGTTTAGTCAGCTATCTGATCTTCTGTATTATAAATCAGAGCTAGAAACAAAAGGAATTACACTAGAACATCTAAAGCAAATCCTGCAGCTCTGCAAAAGCTATATATCATTTAATAGTACTACTAATACGAAGGTAGAACAAGAAGAAGAACACTACAAAGGAAATGCACAAAGCGAAGCAAATACTTTGCAGTCAGAAAAAAATGAAGAAAATAAAATGACTGAAAAGATACTACAATCAGTGAACACATACGGTAGCATAATTAACCTAAAGAGTGACCTTAAGAATTTAGAGCTGCAAAAAGACAAATTAGATAAGAAGATCAACTTGTTAAGCGAAGAGATAAAACAAATTGAAGGCAAAAAACTACAGATCGGCACGCCATTAAAAGCCTATGAAGATTTAAGTAAGGTTATTACTGGCTTTGGTAATGGAATTGACTTTTATAATAAACTACAACATTTTTGCAATACTCATAATGTTCATAGTACAACAGATCTTTTAGAATTAGTCGATACCTATGGCAATTTGATAGATATAAAAAAAGAAATAAAAGAGTTAGATGATAAAAGAAAAGAAGCTGAAACAAACACACGAGAAGCTGAATCCAAGTATGCACATCTTATGACTGTAATAGGTATGTGTAAAAAGCTATTATTTGATTTTAAATTCAGTGTCTCCGCCATACAAGACATATACAAAATAGCTGAAACATACAAAGAGCCCTTTAAGGTTCTGCAGGCAATCTCTCTCTATCATGATTCAGAGGATATAGAGGAAGAAATCGCTAGCCTTGAATCAGCTAAAGAAGAATTAGAATCCCAAGTAAAAGAGCTCACCGGCCAACTCTCTGATCTAACAGGTAAAATAAAAGCAATAAAGATATCTATAGATGGCATATTGACTTCGGCATCATCAGAAATCAGTAACACATTTAACAATTCTATGACTGCCATTACAAATACATATCAGCAACAAATCGATATTATTAAAAAAGAAAGCCAAGAGTATGGTATTAGAGCCGGCCAGGCAAAAATACTTGAAGAAGAGCTTAAGTGGGCAAGGATGATATTTTCGATTCTGAAATTCCCTTCTGAGGCAAAAAGTTTTCCTTCAGACTTTGCACTAGTACTTCTCGATGCAGTCACAAGGTTCTGCAATGCCAAAGGGATCAATCCTACCATTAGTATGAAAGAATCGTCAATTTCAACTGAAAGAGTGTTAGGCGAATATAGTGAAATACCTGCGATTAATCTAATAAATGGAGCAAAAAAGGCTTTAGACAAAGTCATAGTAGTATCTAAATAAAAGAGGCTGTACAATTATGAGCATTGAAAATATAGATCAGTATATCAAAGAGTTAACTGCAATCAAAGAATATGATAATCTAAAGCAATACTTGGCACAAATAGAAAAGGAAATTCAGAATTTAAAAAATACATTGGCAACAAGAGATAAGGAACTAGTAAATACTGGGCACGAATTAAAAAAATGGAAAGCATACGCAATTCGTTTAAACGAGATAAAAATGATTTTTGATAATAATAAAAATATCACTACTCTAGCTGAAGCGGTGAAAGTGTTTTTGAATGCAAAAAGACAACAAATCGAGAGAAAGGCAACTGAAAAGTTTCAGGAACTAAAGAAGAATTGGGAAGAATTTGACAAGCCATTAGAGTTTCAATCATACTATAACGAAAAGATTGAGCAAAAGGTAAAAGAAATAGAAGATAAAATCAGGACAAATGTATTTCAATTATTGGCTGTTCAAGAATGGAAAATAAATTGCAATAACTGTGGCCTTGGACACACAATAAAGTTTAACGCTAAGGATTTAAGTATTCTACTTCAATATGGTTTTATTGACATAGAATGTAATGGTAACAATAGCTATCCCAGACTTCCAGAGGTACCTTCTATACCATCTACGACTTCAGAGAACATTTTTGAACAACAAAAGCCTAGATATGACCATACCACCAGAATAACGTTACATAGCTTGATTCAAAATTACTTGCAATAATTCTTTGGTTCTAATGGATTTATAATATATATGATCTACTCTGCTCTAATATGAGCAATTAATCTAGGATGCAATTTTCAATCTCACTTTATTTTGAAGTCATGATTTGTAAGAAGTATTACTATTACTATCACTACTGCTACCACATCACTACTTTCTTTCTTTCTTGTACTTTTCTATTGCTTCTACAATCTTCTTATTTGCCTTTTCCTTAGCGTCCCATCCTATTACCTTGACATATTTTCCCTTTTCGAGTTCTTTATAATGCTCAAAGAAATGTTTAATCTGATCACGGATGTATTCAGGAATACTGTTAATATCTGTGACAGTTGAAAAACTCGGATCTAACTTCGTAATAGGAACAGCAATTATTTTTGAATCTTGACCTTCCTCATCTTCTGTTAACAATACTCCTACAGGGCGAGAACGGATTATCGACATTGGTATTACAGAATCGTTTCCAAGCACAAGTACATCTACAGGGTCTCCATCTTCTTCTCTTGTCTGTGGGATAAAGCCATAATTACAGGGATAAAACATTGCAGTAAATAATTTTCTATCTACAAATATAGCTCCACTTTCTGCATCCATTTCATACTTGATACTGCTACCTTTAGGAATTTCTATGACTGCATTAATTTCATCTGGGGGGTTCTCCCCTGGCTTTAATGTATTTAGGATATTCAATTTTGCTTAACGTATCGAACGTTCATTAAAATATATATCTATTGCATATTATTGCAGGTTCTGTAACATCACAGTTTGAAATAACCCTATAGCATAATAATATCTATTATCCAAAAATATAAACACAGGCCGTGAGATTGGATTCCGTAAATGGAACTTTTAGGCAAATTCGACGCCAAGGCGATAGAAAATGAAATTCGAACCTATCTGGATAATATGGATTTGGCTACTCTTTTGGAAAACAATCTTCAGAGTAGCACACACAAGATGGGTTACATTGAGGGCCCTCCAACAATGAATGGCGAACCACATGCAGGACATTTAAGAGGCCGTATAATTAAAGATCTTTGGTATCGTTTTAACACCCTTCAGAAAAGGGATGTGGTTTTCAGAGCAGGCTGGGATACACAAGGTTTGCCAATGGAGTTACAGGCCGAAAAGGAGTTAGGACTAACAGGCAGTAAGACAGATAATATCAACAAAGTTGGGATAGAAAAAATAGTAGAAACGTGCAAGAAATTAATTCAAAGAAATAATGAGAAGTGGATTCGCGCTGACAAATTATTAGGTGTATCGTTTAACTACGAAAAAGCATACTATACTTATCGCGATGAATACATTGAAAGAGAATGGTTGTACTTAAAGAAAGCTTGGGAAAAAGGAATTTTAAGGGAGTGGTTCAGAGTGGTAGCGTACTGTCCTTCATGTCAGACCTCACTTAGCAATGCAGAAATTAATCAAGAGTACGCAACTGTTGAAGATCCTTCGTTCTATTACAAAGTAAAGTTATCTGATGAAGATGCTTTCTTGATAGTCTGGACAACAATGCCTTTTACTGTTATCACAGATGAAATGGTAGGTGTTAATCCAAATGCTCTTTATGTTTATGTTAAGGTTAAAAATGAAAGGTGGGTAGTGGGTGAAAATCGATTACAGGATTTGATGAAAGAACTGCATATAGAAGATTTTGCAATTGAAAAAAAAATTGATGGCAGGGCACTTGATGGCAAATATTACATTCATCCTTTGCTCTCTCTTATACCTGGACTTGAGGAGCTGGCAAAGGGCGGCACTATTCATTTCGTTGTGGCTGAAGAATTTGTGGATATTTCTACTGGCAGTGGTATCGTACACTTATCGCCTGCTAATGGTGAAGAGGACTTTGATATCGCAGTAAAAAGAAATGTTCCAATCTTTGTGCCTATAGATGATAGAGTTATTTTTACAGAAAAAGCAGGCATATTTAAAGATCTATTTGTTAGAGATGCTGACGTTAAGGTGGTACAAGCAATGAAAGATTCAGGTGCTTCTGTAAAAATAGGCAAGATAAAGCATCAATATCCTCTTTGCTGGCGCTCACATCATAAGATTGTCTGGCTTGCTAGACGTGAGTATTTTTATATGATTGAAAAACTCGGCGATAAACCATTGGAGGCAGCACAGAAGGCAGACTATTTTTTTGAGCCGCCAAAAAATAGGTTCCTAGAAATTATCAAGGAGAAGGTCCCGTGGTGTATTTCAAGAGAACGTATTTGGGGGACACCGCTTCCTATATGGACTTGCAAAAAATGTGGATATAAAGAGCTAATCTCTTCAAGAGAAGAGATCGTAAAGAAAGCAACTAATCTTCCTAGTGGTCCTGCTTTTGAACTGCATCGTCCATGGATAGATGAGATTGAAATACATTGTGAAAAATGCGGAGAGAAGATGCAAAGAGAGCCTTTTGTTCTAGATACATGGCATAACAGTGGCGGGGCACCCTATGCTTCACTTACTGATTTGGAATACCAAAATCTAATTCCGGCTGCATTTCTTACCGAAGGAATTGATCAAACAAGAGGTTGGGCTTATACTCTGTTAATGGAAAATATTATTTTGACTCAAAGTGCAACTGCTCCATTTAGATCATTCCTTTTCCAAGGGCATGTGCTAGATGAAAAGGGAAATAAGATGAGCAAGAGTGTAGGAAATGTAATAGATGCTTACAATCTGCTTTCAGATAGCTCAGTTGACTTGGTAAGATTCTATTTTATTTGGAAAGCGTCTCCAATTGAATCATTAAACTTTAGTCTTCAGGAAATGTCTTCAAGACCATATCAAATTATCAGCACCTTGTATTATCTGCACATCTACTTTAAACAGAACAGTAGTTTTGATAAATTCGAAAGTGAGAAACATCATCTCACATGGGTGCTCAATAATAGATTGCTTGGCTTAGCGGACACATGGCTTTTATCAAAACTGCAGAATTTAGTTAAAGTAGTCACGGTGGCATTTGAGAGATGTAGATTCCATGAAGCGGCAAAGGCAATTGAAGAATTTATAATCAATTATATAAGTCAAACATATGTTCCAATTACAAGAAATGATATTTGGGATGATGATGATAAAACCCTGCTCCACAGACTCACAATTTATTCTATACTTGGGCATGCATTAAAACAAATAGATATAATGCTTCATCCATTATCACCTTTTGTTACAGATTATCTTTATTTAACTTGCTTTGGCGGAGCAAAAAAAAGCCTACTATTTGAAGATTGGCCAAAATATGACGAGAAACTTATCAATAGTGAAGTTGAAGATGCGTTTGATAAATTAAAGGAAGCTGTCTCGCTTGGAAATAATGCAAGGATGAAAGCTCAAATAAAAAGACGATGGCCAATAAATTATGCATTTATTTGTTTGTCTGATCCTAAATTCCTTACTATTGATGGTATTTCCGACACACTGAAAAATCAGCTTAACGTTGAGAATTATGATGTTGTCAAGATATGTGTTAAGACACAAATACAAAAGATTTTAAATCTACTAGAAAACCAAATGCCAATTGTTACTCATATCAAACTAAAAAGAAAAAATGTAGCTCCCTATGTTAAAACAAATATCGAAAGAGTAGTCCAAGCTTTAGAAAAAGTTGACAAAGTGGAATTGCTGAACGTTTTACAGTCTTCTGGCAAATACCATCTTTCATATGAAGGAGGAGAAATAGATCTTACGTCCGCTGATTTAGAACTATCATATACTGCAGCTGAAGGATATGCTATGTCTGAGAGGGATACAATGATGATTTTTATTGCCACAAAACGTGATGAACACTTAACTGCAAAAGGTCTGCTGAGAGATTTGGCTAGAAATTTGCAGCAGTTGCGGAAGGAATGTGGATACAATCCGACGGAGATTCTTTCATCAGCATTTATTGCAAACCTAGAAGATTATGAAATATCTGTCTTATCTGAGTTAAGGGAGGAACTAATGTACCTTGTTAGAGTTAGATCTGTTATATTTTCTAAGGAATCTCTAGATAAACCGAATTCTAAGATCATAGATCTTGAAGGAAGAAAGTTAACAATCTCTTTAGAATAGAGAAAAATTGTCTAGTTAACGATAACGATAACAGTAAACATTAACAACAATAACATTAACAATAATAACAATAATAATACTTGCCTCATTAGTAGTATCTGCTTGCAATATATTTTTATGAGTCATGATGTTGACTGGAGACGACAAGGGCCCTCGTCAGATCATATCATTACAAGGAAAGACCGATTTGAGAAAGAACAATTAGAAAATATACAATCTAAAAATCTGTATTACAATATACCAAATTATATGGATATAGAAGAGAAATTTGATATAAGATCTACTTTTTTCTTTCGAACTATATATGAAGATGGCGATTACAAAGATTATGAATACGATATCAGGGCATTAATTAAAGGGGGTTGGGAGGTAGGCTTGCATTGTGATCCTTCTTCGATTGATAATATCGAGAGAATACACGAAGAGAAAGTAAAACTTGAGGGTTTGACAAAAAATATTATAAAATCTAACCGAGTTCACTATATGGCTTTTAACAAAGATCTTCCAAGAAAATTAGAAAAACTTGGTTTTGTATATGATTCTTCCCTGAGGAATTCAAAAGACCGCATAAATAAATATGAAATGGGGTATTCAATAATAGGAAAACTAATAGAATTTCCAGTAACATTGATGGATGCATATATGTTTACGTTCATGAAAGTAAAGGAAGAACAGATTATTCCAACATTTGAAAGTACGTTAAATTATAGTAGAAGCTTGGGAGGAGATATCAATGTAGTAACGGTAATTTGGCATGATAATGTATTACAAATGAAAGGCGGCAGAATGTATAAGAAAATCCTCGAATACCTGACTTCACAAGATGATGTCCGAGTTAGTAAGGGAATAGATTTGACAAGAATAATAAAATAAAATAGGGGCTCATTAAATTGAACATCGCTAAAAATGTAGAGATAAAAAATTCTCATTTCAAATCTGAAAATATACGGATCGAAGATGGATCGAAGTTAACAGATGTACAAATAGCTGCAAAAAAAATAGTAATAAAATCCAATACTAGCCTTACAGACTGTAAACTCTTTTCTGATGGAGCCATAACTATAGGAGAAAATACTGTGATTAAGGAACGTGCATTAATTAACGCTTTCAAATCCGTTTCCATAGGAGATAGGACCATTATTGATAGGGATGTGTTTGTTGGGGGAATGCAAAGTGAAAAAGGCCAAATAGAAGTCGGTAATGACTGCGTAATCCTTTATAGGTCTTACCTTAACACTACGAGAAAAATTTCTATCGGTAATGGCGTTGGGATAGGTGGGTATTGTTTGATCTTTACACATAGTGCATGGCAAAATGTGTTAGAAGGCAATCCATACTTATTTGCTGATGTAATGATTAAAGATAATGCTTGGTTGCCATGGAATGTCACAGTTTTACCAGGCGTAACAATTGATAAGGGTGTTACTATAGGGAGCGGTTCAGTCGTTACGAAAAGCCTGCCTCCACATGTATTTGCGGCGGGCGTTCCAGCCAAAATCATAAGAAAAAAAGAAACTGGAAGACTTTCTGTAGATGGTAAAAATGCAATAGTATTGGAGATGCTATCTGATTTTAGAAGATATGCATTGCATTATCTTAAATTGAAAAATACCATGTTTAAAGATCCACATAGCTTTGTTATAAATTTTGAAAATGGAAGACTAGTATACACATTGGACTTTAAAAATATTCAGGCAGGCGATGTCATTGTCTCATTTCTAATTCCAATAAATATAAAGAAGATGTATGATTGGATTGAGCTGGATACTTTAGATTCTAACACTAGTAAAGATATTGCAAAACACCTTATAGCGTTTATCAAGCGTTATGGAATTAAAATAAAATCGCCCTCATCATAGACAATGACTGCATCAAAAAGGCTATTATCATTATTATACTCAAATATTGAAAAATATATTAATATTATACTGAGATATATTATGGTATATACATTATTGTGAATTAATTGTTAGTTGTTAATATTGATGGCGCAAGTCGAGGCAACCCGGGGCCAGCAGGGATTGGAGTAGTCTTTGTCAGAGACAATACTAGGATAACAGAGTATAAAGAGTTCATAGGAAAAAAAACTAATAATCAAGCAGAATATGCGGCCTTAAAAAAAGCTCTGCAGATTGCATCCACGTTTGACAATGAACTTACGGTTTTATCAGATAGTCAACTCATTGTGAATCAGAGGAACAAATTGTATAGGGTAAGAAGTAAACAACTAAAAATCATATTTAGAGAAATTTCCAATCTTGAAAGGCGCTTTAAGATGGTTATTTACAAACACATCCCTAGAGAAAAGAATGAGTATGCAGACTTGCTTGCAAACCAGGCTATAGATGAACATAATAATAAATATCAAAATAATGCAGTTAGATCGATGGCAGCGGTGAAGACTCAGAGTTAAAACTGATTTTGATATATCACTAGGTGAGGTGAAGGCATTTGACTGAGCTGCCAGTGCATTATTTTCAGTAGAATATCCAATATTGCTCTTAAACTAGTTTAGACTTGAACTCAATTTGATGAGAAATTCAAACAACAATATTCTATGCATGAAGAAAAATGGCCTAGCAAAAGCAGTTGAAACAAATGGTTTAGCAAGACAAGTCTATTGTCGTCTGGTACTCAATATGATGTACAAACAAAAATTGTATTTATATACCAAAAAACACGGTCTAATAGATAATTAAGGTAGCGCTTTTTAGCCTAGCCTAAGTTATATCCGGTAGGAATTGATCTAGGTGCAGCTCTATTTATCAGAATAAAACTAAAGGTTTATCTAACTAACGAAGCGATAAATTTTAAATTGCCAAATAAGAGCGAATCAAAAGTTCCAGGCGCCATTAAAGATATAACAATTGTTGTTATCGGCGTTGCAGTTGTTTGGTTAGGTTTACGATTTGCTTTTGGAACAAATAATCCATTTTATGTAGTATCTAGTGGAAGCATGGTGCCTACCCTTAATATCAATGATGTGTTGATAGTCAAAAATGGTAATGATTATTCATTTGATAAATTGAAAGTTGGTGATATCATAGTCTTCCATGCTGCTGGGGAAGACAGAGTAATAGTTCACAGAGTCGCGGAGATTTTTACTAATTCTCACACAGAGTCAGTAGTAACAAAAGGTGACGCCAATCCATCTACAATTCCTGGAGTTGACTATCCCATTAGGATGGACCAGTATATTGGCAAGGTGGTCTATGTTATTCCAGGCCTTGGATTGATCACCAAAGTTATAAGTCCTCCAGTAAACTATATTATCATAATTGCTATTCTAGCAATTTTGTTCGTTAACCGATTGGGGCGAAGGAAAGATGCTGAAACATCGCAACCATCGTCTACAGGAACTGCGGGTACTTTTTCCCCACCATCGCCACCTCCAAATTGATGTTATGAAATGTTATTACTATATAGACTTTGAATCATCATAGTAGAAGATATATATAAAGTATATTTTCTCATATCAAAAAAGGTATTTGTGAAATTGCTTACAAATGATAATAATTGAGGGCATTGCCTTTCTATTAGTTGGCATTTACTTCTTGGTATATTTTTACTAGATCTTCGTTTTGAATTGGCTTTTTTATAAAGCAATCCAATTCAAAACATGGGAATAGTTCTCTTAATGATTCATAATATATCTCATGTACAGTAATAAAACAAGCCTTTACTTTGTCATCTACTTTTTTAATTTTTTCATAAAGCTCAAAGCCATTCATCTTTGGCATAACAATGTCAATAACTAAAAGCTCATACATTCCAGGCTTGTTGTAATTTGAAACTACATCTATAGGATCATTAAATGTGTAGACGGCCAGAGCAAACACCTCTTTCTGCTCTAAATCTTTCTTCAAAGAGAAAGTGATATCAGGTTCGTCATCTACTACTAAGATCCTTCTTTTTGTTGTTGTTGTTGACGTATGTGCTTATTCTCTCCCATTCAGCATTCTTTTTAGTATTGGTACAAGTCTCTAACTACTGTGTTTTGGACATTGCTTGATATTGTAGGAATATAATGTGCGTCCAACATACATGTAATGTAGTAGCAACCCATGTTACGCAAACGAGAAAAATAGAAGATATATTGGAGGCGCCATATAATAAGGCGTATTAATATGATTGATTGATTCTCCTATCATACTGAGTGTGACAGCCATACGCCGATGCGTTTCGTTATAGAGATAGGGAGACCATGCGTCAACCAGTCATTACCCATGATCATTTGTCATGAAAACCAAAAACCAGATTGGAGGCTTTTGCAGAGATAGGACCGGCATATTCGGTCCATACTTACTGGAAAAAGTCCAATATGTCTTCAGGATTACGAGATGTATGAATAAGGCTATGAGATATACATGCGATCTTCAGTCTTTATATCTAGTACAAGTTTAGTACCACGGTATCATGATAATAGATGAAACCATTGAGACCATTTGATTCTATTGATTTGACGTTTGTATCATTATATTCAAACGAAGTAAAATTGAGGAGTCCCTGTATCTCATAACAACCTGTTTGCTCAATGCTTTCAATTCAGTGAAGACTATTTTAATAGTTCACTTGTAAAACCCTACCTTCTTTCCCCGAACATAGTTGATGACGCCAAGCGTGGCCATGAGCACTGCAGGAACTCCAAAAGCAACCGGAAGAACATTTCCGGGATTTAGATTAAGTTTTGGGGCAACTTCCAAAAAAACCTTGGAACTTGCAGATTGAGGAGAAGAAAAGTCGCCTTCCTTGTTAAAAAGCATACTAATGGTATACGAACCAGCTTTAACCAGCCTTACTTTCCATTCTAATGGAAGTAGAGAAAGCCAATGTTCATAACTTTTCTAGCAGTAGTTTGTGTATGCTTTTATTATTATATTAGATTTGAGGTGCATATGTCTCAAGGTCTGTAAGTGTTAAAAAAAGAACATATCATGATAATTTACCGTTATTCCTTCTTCTTCTTCTTCTTCTATAATTATAAATGATCCATATAACAACTATAGTTATAGATACAACTGCTATGATATCGAGGTATCTTGAATACTTGTCTATGTGTTGCCAGCTGCGTCCAAGCTGTATCCCACCATAAGTGAGCAATGAATTCCAGATAAGAGAGCCTGCAAGGCTATATGCAGCAAATTTGATGAAATTTGTTCTTCCAATTCCGGCTGGAAGTGAAATATAAGTCCTTACACCTGGTATAAGCCTACCCACAAATGATATTTTATCGCCATACCTTTGAAATAACTGCTCTGTCCACTCCAAGTGATGTATTCTAAAAAATATGTATTTACCATATTTGATTAAAAATACTCTACCTAATCTTATACCAAGATAGTAAGTGATTATAGAGCCAATCAAATTTCCAAATGAGCCTGCTAATACAACGCCTACTGAACCAAGCTTACCTGTTGAGACAAGAAAGCCAGAAAATGGCATTATGATCTCACTTGGAATAGGTATAAGTGCACTTTCAAGTACCATCAGAAAAAATATCCCGCCATATCCTAAGCTAGAGATAATTGAAGTGACAAATTCTACTAAAGGTCTTAGTATTTCTATTACTGCCATTTTGCTTGATGGAACAGCTTAGAGGTATATTTAATTCAATTTATTCTCTTACTCCTGCGGCTGCCTAACAATCATACTGCCTCCTAAGTGAAGGTTATCGCGATAGATAGATTGTTGTATCAGTATCAACAAGTGATTGCATTGAAAACCTCTTGGTTATAGTAGTAGTACAACTGCCTAACTGTAGAGGTTATAGCTACGCATCCTAAGCGCCAACATACCATTAACAAGATCTATCAATTAGGCAAGTATACCTCAGAATTAATATACAAAGGCTCATTTAGCCTACTGGGTGTCTTTCGGTTTTTTATCACAATATAATTATTATTTTTATAACTATAGTTGGCATAATTCTTCTCTCTACGATTGTTTCCTATAGTCTGATATCTTTTAGAAGTAACCATCTCATTAATGCTACTGCCTCATCACATATGTTATATTTCAAACCAAAAATGTTGTTGTCTTCTGGATTTAATAGGAATATTGGGCGCACGGTTTACAGACTCAATATTGCCCTTATCAAGCCTGTATTTACATCAGCAGCATATCGTGATTCATTTTATGAATTCTTTTTAAGATACTCTTATGTGCCAGCAGGAAAAAATATTACAACAGATCTTAGTCTACTCTCGAGTGAAGTAAATGATCAAATAACGCCTTCTTCTTCTGCGTCTGAAATATTTTTCTTATACGACCGTCTGAAAACATTGCTTCCACGATCAAACATTGACATTTTGACAGATGCTGATCTCGATGCTAGCTTTTCTTCTTCTTCCTCTTCCTCTATTTTTACTATTAATAGAATAATAAATAAGTACGATATCCTAATAATTGGTCACCAAGAGTATGTTACACAAAGAGAATATAACAGTCTAAAGCAGTTTGTAGCAAACGGTGGTACTTTGATTGTACTAGATGGTAATGTATTCTATGCAGAGGTAAAGTATGACAGGAATACTAAAACGCTAACATTAGTAGATGGTCATGGTTGGGCGTTTAATGGCAAGTCTGCTTGGAGGAGTGTTAGTGAGAGATGGAGAAAAGAGACATCCCAATGGCTTGGCAGCAACTATCTATGTTATGCATGCCATTTAGAATTTTTAAATAATCCCTTTGGTTACAAACATCATGAAGAACAGTATATAACAAATCCTAAAGATATGATTATAACGAATTATGATGCAACAGTAATGTTAAAAAGATATCATCCGCCGGTAGCAAAACCTGTGGTAGCAACATATCAACTTAATTATCAGAAAGGAAAAGTAATAGTACTTGGAATTTTTTCCAATGATATAATATTCAATGTCAAGTTTGACAAATTCCTTGACCGGTTAATACTACAATATGCTCTAGCATCAAAGGCAAGACATTTATGAAATGACGTTAATTTGTATCCCTATACAGGTCATTTATAATATAATCATACCTTAATCATCATATACCAATACTTGTCATGAAAAGCTATGGTTTTATCATCGTCTGCTGTGTCAGATCATAGTCAACATAAGCTCAAGTTCTTCTTGACTATTTCGATATTTATTACACGAATATCAGTATTGGCTGCTGCTTATTCTATCACCAGGTGGGGAGAATAAGGCATAAAAAAATGACATACAATCTGAATCTCTGACTCACAAGGTCAAATCTCGAGATTGTTGGAGTGACTATCATCAAGCACACAAATTAAGGGAAAAGATCTTCCAAATGGAAATCGATAATCTGTCTGAACAATACTTTGAGCCAACCAACCAACAACAAGACAGTCATCACCAACAACTCATCACAAAAGAGTATCAATGTACTAACGCTATCAATAATAATACCAACTTATTTCCAACTACCAGATACTACATGTTAACAAATCGGTTAGTGATTCAATTGCAAACCTCAGATAATGCGCAGAATGAACAGAAGTTATATGAACAGTCCGTGGAGAACTTCAATTTGAAGTGAACAAGAACAAATTCTCAGAACGCAAGTGCTATAATAGTCTAGGTCTGGTGTTTTTGCTAGCACAGGATATATACTATTAGACTATTATAGCACTTCTCTTAAATCAGGTGGATGGAAATATTTTGATCCACATCGATATTAATAAATGATATGGTACAGCTAGCTAAAAGAACCAGATGTAAAAGAACTGGCTGAGCTGTTGTCGATATCCCAAGCTAGCATGGAGAGTTCATGTTTCCCATAAAAGTATATTGACATTAAGTTGTCTCAGAAGGCTATTAAAGGCTCTAGAAATAGT
>JAFAQB010000183.1 GCA_019246625.1 Nitrososphaeraceae archaeon | reverse complement strand
AAAGGAAAACTTGCACAATGTTATTATTGTGTATTGTTAGTTCAGTAGGATGCATGTACCAGTTTTATCAAGCTTTGCATACAATAGTTAGCGTTTTAGTAATTCCTATAGCCAAACATTCAGTCAGCCTTGATGGACAACCTGAGACTGTAGAATGGAATGATTCATATCAAGCAAACTTTAGCAGTTCAAGAGAACAGGGGAATGTAATAGTCTATCTCAAGTATGAGTTATTTAATAAAACACTAGATGAAGCATTTATTATACCTGTTAGCAGTGTTTAACTGATTTACTACTATACACAACACAGCTTTGACTGTGGCTCACTCGAAAC
The DNA here is from genome assembly GCA_019246625.1 of Nitrososphaeraceae archaeon. Classification (GTDB taxonomy): domain Archaea; phylum Thermoproteota; class Nitrososphaeria; order Nitrososphaerales; family Nitrososphaeraceae; genus Nitrososphaera_A. The sequence goes on along the minus strand of JAFAQB010000183.1, from coordinate 1,954 downwards.
CGAAACCATTTGATTTACTGATAACACATACTATTTCTATTTGCTTCCATTTAGCAGCAACAACGATCCTTCTATCTTGTTTAAGGCTACGTTAACATATTCACTTGTAAATTGAGATGGTATACTTAATTGATCTGACCTTAATAGCATTGAATTTATTTGAATTAGCATCTCATTTCTCTTATCTTTATCTGGTTCTTTTCTGCAATCTTCAATAAATTTGAGTATAGTATTATAATATAATGATGATGAAGACGACGATGACCTTGCAGCATCACGACAGTTTATCTTTTTTACTAGCATTTCAGATTTTATCGTATATTATTGATATTTAGTTAGCTAAAAATGGCTTATGATTTATCAAAGCTATGTATTATTATTTCTATGTATTTATGATTTATTCAATACAGTACTGATATAATATCAAATGTAGTATTGTTACTTAATACTATCAATGACAACAGGCAAATTTTTTAACAGAGGAGTGATGTCATTAGATTCACCATATATAGGATATGTAATGAGAAACTGAAGACAAGATAGTTGTATTTGGGGAGAGAAATGATAGATACGACATCCCAAAATCAAAAATTCAGATGACAAGCAGAAATGTACTCATTGGGTTAAGACTAGATGAAATAGCAAAGAAATACAAGGTAAAACATGATGATCCATTGCCTACAACTGTACCAACAGAGCACTGGACTCAAGGTGAAAATCTGGATTTAGCCACTTATGAAAGAAAATATCCAAAAGGATTATTCAACAAAGGAGTTAGGGTTCTAAATGAAGACCATGTAGGACATATTATGAAAGAAACAGCAAATAAGATAGTAATATTTGGTAGCTTTGGTTACAGATTTGATGTCCCCAAATCAAAAATAAAAGAAGTAGGAGAAATGTCATTTTTAGTATGGATGTTAATGAATTAATGAACTATAAAATGGACAGAGGTGCACCGTTACCAAGTGGAGAGTCTATTGAGAAATTGGCAGAAATATAAGTATGAGAGCAAATTGGTCATAATAAGAACAAAAAAGCCAGTAACTGAAACCAAAACAGTAAGTAAGCCACTCCACCAAAACAGAAAGTTAGAGTTAAAAAGGTTCTGGTGGAGAGGAAGAAGAAGTATAAGCAGCAATAAAAGAAGCAAAACTCTTTTTCTATCGGAGACTCATTTTCTATAATATACTGAACACACTCAATACAGTATTTTTAACTGCTAATGCAGATATTGGCCTAGATATAGATTTAACCAATGCAAGATGATCTAAGTTCCTTGTGTTCTAATTTCTTATATTTTTTTCTCTAGGGCAAGATACGCATCAACGCCATAAGATGTGTATAATTATGCTTATATGATTGGAGTTAATAGGGAAGTAGAATGCTATTGCATTTGATGCAGATTAGCATTACGAATAATATAGATATAATGGGTAACAAGGAAGAAAAAGACTTGTGGTAAAAATATAAATGTCAAGCACTGAAGATGCTTTGTCAACAGTTTTCAAACTAAACATACTTTATGCTTTATTGGCATGTGATCATTGAATAATGTGGATATAAAAAGAAACGACGACTACAAACACTCTTTCTGTCTCTACTCCTACTATCCATCACAATCGCTGCGATCGCTGTAAAGACATATCGGCAGAGATATTCCAGGTTAACGGTGATTACTGCCTAGACTGTTGGCAGGAATTGACATATCCTATGGTTTAAAAGATTTAAGGAGAACCCATATACGCGAGTTCATTTTATTTTGAATTTTATTTTGACCAACATCAATCTAAAAAAGAAGATATAGTTTAAAAAATAATAAGATTGCATTTTTAATATTCCTTTCTTCGCTCATTTTAACTGCCAGCAGAAGTACACCATCTGCATGAAAGACCAATAAATGGAAGGAGACTTAGGAGTGCTATTCCTACTAGAATTCCAATAATGCAGATAT
>JAFAQB010000174.1 GCA_019246625.1 Nitrososphaeraceae archaeon | reverse complement strand
GTTAGCAAAGCTGCTAACCATATTTGCATATATTTCTGTTATATTTTTTGGAAATATCAAGTTTGATGTAAGTGCTCTGTTTGCCGCCTCTATCTGCGGTATCCATGATGATTGTAGCGACTTGATGATCTCTTTTTTTGATTCTATATAGCTGTCTGTTATTTCTCTTGCGGCTTGAATAGTTTGCTCTTGGTAATCATTCGCGGCCTGTGTATAACGAGGAATATCTCTTATTGATTCATCTGTAGATTTTCGAATATTCTCTTTGGTCTCATCTAATGCTCTACTGAGCGATTGCTGTTGTTCTCTTTGCTGTTGTTGTAGTTGATGTATCTGATATTGACGCACTTGTCCAGTTGTCATCGTCGTTGGTTCTGTCGCTAGGTTCTGATCCTCAGACGATGATAATGTAGGTGTTGTTTTTTCTTTTTGGGTGCTTACGCGTTCCTGGCGGCTCGTTACCCTATTAGCTATTGTTGATTCTTCTTCTTCCTTTCTTGCACCACTCCTTTCTATTCCTCCTTCTGATTCTTCAATAATGTAATTGGCAGTTGCTTCACCGCCAGAAGAAAATCCTTGATTATCTCTATCCTTTTTTTTGCCTGAACTCACATACTAAATATATTCTATAAGATATTTAACCATCTACTATCCCAAGTGCGTTAAACGTTAGATCTATTTGAACTACCTACTACATAACCAGAGCGTATCTGACTCTATTCCAAAAGGTAACAAGTTAGTACGGCTATTATCTAGATCTAATTGATTCCAAAATGATTCATGGACACGTTTTTGCTAGTTGTATTTTCTTTTAGGTTGTCATAATTGTAGCTAATCTATGAATACAAGTCATTTTGAGAGAACTAGGTGTCTATAGTCTTCAATTCAACATATAGTAGCCTGGAGAAAGTATCTATTGAAACTGGTTTAATTGCAAAACAGATTAGACTTAATTTGGGAAATAGTCTTTTAAAATCATCATTATCTTCATCATAATTATCCTTATTCGAAGACATATCAACTTCTTAATTACAGGTGATTTTGAAATCCTTTTTGTCTCTTAGGCTGACGATATTTACCTACTAAAGTGAATATGTGTTGTATTGTTAGGTAAGTGTTGCTTTTATCTTATTAACAAAGTTTTCTTGATTCACTGGCTTTTGTATAATATCTTCTATCTTCACACCCGGCAATATACTTACCATTTCCTTTGCAAGGTCGAGAGCAGATACAAAAAGCACTTTAATGTCAGGATTCATTGCTTTTATTCTATAATATAGCTGAAGTCCATTAAGGCCAGGCATCCTTATATCTATAACTACAAGATCATAGTATGAAGGATTTACTTGTGCAAAATACTGTAATGCTTTTTGCGAATCAGTAAATGCGTCTACATTGTAGCCTTCAATATCCAACAAAAATGTCTTGTAAGTTAAGAGTATATCTGGTTCATCGTCTACCAATAAAATATTGTGAGCGTTTTGTTGCTTCTGATGTTGTAGTCGTTGATCGTATTCATGATCACTATATGATTTCAAACTCTTATGTATTGTTGGAGTAATGATAGTATCTGGTCTATCCTTGCTTACCAATATCGAATATACAGGATATGGACTTTCAGAGCCAGTAATCGAGTATTCTCCTATCCTTTCGAAATGGTAATCATTAAAAAGAGAGGAGGAAGATTTTCTTGCACTATAATAATAATACAAATTACTACCTATTACCATCCCATTTTGAGGTGCCATAGAGTTTATCTTTGCACATACGTTCATGGTAGTACCAAACAAGTCCTCAGTATCTGGTGAGGATATTGACCTAGCCACCTCTACTCTACCATAGTCAGCACTAATCCTGTAATAAAGAGGAGGTAATCCTTCTTCTCTTAACTTTTCATTTATAACATCGCTGGCTGCTATCATTGTAATGCCACACTCCAAAACATCTCTGAAAGAAGATTGATTATCACTAGAAGATGTTTTTGGAAAAAAGTATACTAAACTAGTTCCTGTATTCTTAATTATCTTTGCTCCAAAGTTCCTAGATATTGCAGCCATTGTGTTAATGAAAATTGAGTAATATTTTCTAATTTTCTCTGAATCTTTGATCTGAAATGTAAACCCAATAGAGTCTACCATACTAACAAAACATACACAATAGCTTAATGACTTGTTAGAGAAAGATATTTCCTCCTTCTCTTCATTTTCCAAGATTATACTAACTCTGGACTTGCCTTTATTACTTTAGTATTACTAGTTTTGATTCTCAGAAATGATTGATTTGTCAAAGCAGCCATTCAAGCACATGATTTTGTCGTATCATTATAGATGATTATTGCTATTGGTGATATCACCCTTGCACTATAGGAAGATACGACGAGTGATTTACCAGAAAGGATATTTCCTCCTCCTCTTTCCGTACATTTACTGCTACCAAGATAACAATAGTATGTCTATAGTTCCTCTTATTACTTTAGTATAACAACTTTTTGATTCTTAGAAATGATTATGACTTGTTAAAGCTGATAATTATATGCATCGTTTCAAGTCTCAGATACAATGATTTGTCTAGAGCTCTGCAGCCAGGAGCTACGATGTAAATACTCTTATTAAGTACACATTATGAAAAATCATAACATGTACTTATTGACTTGCAAGCTGCATATTGCTTTTGGATAGTAATAATACCTGCGAAGGTAATATTACCTAAGAGACATCCTTCTTAATTTTCTATTAGTATGTCAAACAATGAGAGTACCAGAAAGGCTTAACTATAATAGACTCAACTACTACTACTACTACTACTACAACAAACAAGGTCTTTAAGTACAGGTTAGGAGCTTATCAGCGATGGTCGAATTAGCAAGCAAAAGATAAACAGTAATAGTAGCAGCAATGACTTAGCTCTAGTTTATACAAATCATAAACGTGTTTTACTATTGGTAAAATAAACGGCCATAGTTAACACAACTAAGAATAATGGCGGGATTCTGTATGGACATAAACAACCATAGCACTCCTGCTTCAACAGGTTATTGTCATTGTTATCGACATCATCAGCATCATCTTTATTTTTATAATAATAATTCCAAAAGGATATTCACTTTTGGTTTTGGTTTAGATTCTCATGATCCAAGATACTATGATCAAATTAAAACAAAACTAAATCTTGAGGCAATGAAGCAACATGAAGGTATTGCTACTAGTCTACAACATCTGCAGCAGGATCAAACGGTAAGAAGTAATAACAAAAAATACTCCTAGTAGATGATGAGCCTGACATTTGCTTGGTTTACCAGATGGTATTAGAAGATGCTGGTTATGAATGCATCACGTACACAGATTCAGTTAAAGCTCTACAAGACTTCAAACCAGGCTTTTATGATTTGATTTTACTTGACATCAAAATACCTGTACTAAATGGATTTGAGCTTTGCAAGAAGATAAGAGAACTAGAGAGAACTGTACATATTATCTTTATAACAGCCTCCGAAGCATATTATGAGAAGTTTAGAGGTCAACACTTTCCAGAACTAGGTAAGATTAACTATATTCAAAAGCCAGTTGGCAATGATGAGTTGGTACGATTAGTAGACGTGATAATAGCAAATTCAATAACTATGGATTAAATTGATAAATTCGATTAATCAAAAGTAAAAATTGCAAAGACATCATTGCAATTGCTTTATGGCATAGATATGTGAATGATTCTTCTTCTATTTTGGCCATAGTCATTACTATTATTGTTAATAGTGGTGCTACTAATCTAACTCTGCTAATAATCTTTTAACCAAATATTCTATTTCAACTGGTTTTTGAATGAAACATCCAAAACTTATTTTAGGATACACTTCTCTAAGCGCTTCAATATTTACTTCAGCTGAAGACATAAAGCATACTCTGATATTTGCGTCTATCTCTACTACCATTTGAGATAATTCAAACCCATTCATTCTAGGCATGTAAATATCGGTTAAGAGTAGATCATAAAAGTTTGGTTTGAATTTTGATAATGCTACTTCTGGATCGTTATATGAATATACTTCAAATCTTCTTCTTCTTCTTCTTCTTTCATTATCATGATAATAATAGTAAACTTCTAAACCTACTTTGAGAGTTAAGGTAACATCAGGCTCATCGTCTACTATAAGAATCCTTGTGAGAAATGGGTCTTTTGTCTCTCTTTCTTTGACAGTTGCAGTATCTGGTTTTTTTGATCTTGTACATACGATTGGTGGTGATTGTTGGCATTAGTAGTGGAAGTGTAGTAAGAATGATGAAAAGAAGAAGAAGTTATCTTATGCAAAATGCTGTAAGGATAATAATCTTTAATTCGTCGTGGGGTAGTAGATGACTGGCCTGCATGCATGTCATCGGCTAATGATATTTATCCTCATCTCCCTCTTTCCCTCTTCAATCCTCTCTTTGCTCCTGTTCCACTATTCGGTGATATAACTGCCACCACCATATATCCATTTATCAGTAATGCTGCTGAATTGTCCAGATAACAACAAACGGACATCATATCTGCAAACAAGTATGTGTTATATCTTCTATACATACTGGTCAACTTTCAGTATGTATGTCGGTAATTTAAAAAATAATAAGATTGCATTTTTAATATTCCTTTCTTCGCTCATTTTAACTGCCAGCAGAAGTACACCATCTGCATGAAAGACCAATAAATGGAAGGAGACTTAGGAGTGCTATTCCTACTAGAATTCCAATAATGCAGATAT
>JAFAQB010000150.1 GCA_019246625.1 Nitrososphaeraceae archaeon | reverse complement strand
AGGAGCTGCCAATAATGCTAATAATGGAATGGCATATGAAATGGAACAACATCACCAACAACAACCACCACCATCTGCTGCTTCACCTATCAATACAAACAAAGTTTCAATAGCACATGGAGCAGCTACCCTTGGGAACAAAGCATTCTCACCAAACTTCATTAAAATCAAAGTTGGAAGTACTGTTACATGGACCAACAACGACAACAATCTACATACTGTAACATCAGGTATCCCTAACACGTCGAATGCTGGACAAACATTTGACTCTGGTTTAACAGCACTTATAATGCCAACTAAAATATATTCGCATAAATTTACAAACGCAGGGGAATTTTCATACTTTTGTAGGGTACATCCTACAATGGTAGGAAAGATTGCCGTTGTTCCTGCTCCTGAAGGTTGACAAAAAATACGACTGAACAGTGTTAGTATTCCTCCTCTTATTTTTTACAATGCAAGCCTATTAGCATATTTGGCAGAGGTTAAGAGAACCATAGTACATCATGATATTGCTGTACTACATAAAAGACATAAAGAGTGGCTAAAGAGATTACATGATAAACATCTTCACCATGCGGGATAAGGAGGAAGAAAAGTAAGAAAATTTATCCTTATTCATTTTTGTTTATATTATACGAACAAAAAAGAGTAAAACTGTCAGTAACGAGATATTACTAACCTTTATGGACAATTAATCGATAAAGAATATTTTTGCTGCTATAAGCAAAAAACAAATTAGAACAAGAGTATCATCATAGTAGCAGTGAGGATTGTTTTTGATGAAGTGATATATGTGTCATGAGATTCCCTATTTTCCCTTAGATCACAGTCATACAGGAAGACGTTACTTTTTTTGCAACCTATTTTGCAACCAATATAATAATCGATCTGTCAATACATCGTAGCTCCTTTTTTCAGGGATTATTATTACCCTCATCATTCATAACATACGTGATGCCAATCCCTCATTCGAAGGATACAACGATATCTCCTGTTTTTATTGGTTGGTCTTTACAGGCTTTAATTTCCTTTATAGTTCCTGCTGACGGAGATTTTATTTGGATCTCCATTTTCATTGCTTCTATGATTACAATAATCTGACCTTCCTTGACTTTACTTCCTAGTTCAACAAAAACATCTTTCACTTTGCCGCTTATAGGAGCTTTTACATCTTTAAGTTGCTTGTAACCAAACGAGCTTTTTGATACGAGATATGTCATGCCATTTATTATCATAAGTGAAGGCTGCCCTTCGTCTCCTTCCTGGACAAAATCCAAATAGTATGTGTCTTGCCCTAAAGTGATTTCTTCTTCTTCATTTATCCTTGCTGCTAGTTCAGTATCATTGACCCTTATTTTCTGACTGACAATATCGATGTCATACGTGGTACCATTAACTTGTACCTTCATCTAGTCCACCTGTTTATATCACTATTATTGTTGTTATATAGGATATCAAATGTATCAATCCAGTCAAATCTACTCTTCATCCAAGGATCTTGTTGATTTTCTTTAGGCTTGATGAATTTTGTCTTCTTGGGAAGAATATAGAAAATCGCAGCTGCTATCTCTCCGTCTTTTGATGAGAAAGGTGTCATCTTATCAATAAATGATGTATCATATTTACCTTCAACAAACCTTTTATCTTTTAGTGCTGATACATGAAATGGTATAGTAGATGGAATACCTGAAATCCTAAATGACTTGAGTGATATTTTCATCTTCTCAATTGCGTCGATCCTAGTGTTTCCAAAGCATATCATCTTAGCTATTAGGGAATCGTAGAAAACCGGTATAGAATATCCAGGATATAATGATGTATCTACTCTTATGCCATTACCTGTAGGTACAACAAATTTTTTGACAGTTCCAGCAAATGGAACAAAAGTTAGGGGATGTTCTGTATTTATTCTACACTCTATTGCATGTCCTCTTATTTTTACATCTTCTTGTATTAAAGATAATCCATCTCCAATGGCTACATTAAGTTGCTGTTCTACTATATCGACTCCTGTGACTGCCTCTGTCACGGGGTGTTCAACCTGTATTCTTGCATTGACTTCCATAAAATAGAATTTTCCATCTTTGAAAAGAAATTCTACAGTGCCTGCATTCTGATACCCTATTTCTTTCATCACTTCTATAGCGGCTTTTGTGATTTTGCTTCTCATTTCGCTGGTTAGAGCAGCAGAAGGTGATTCTTCAATGAGTTTCTGATGACGTCTTTGTATAGAGCATTCTCTTTCACCTAACTGTATTACATTCAAATCGTCTGCCAGTATTTGTACTTCGATATGCCTAGGATTTTGGACATATTTTTCAACATATATTCTGCCTGATCCAAAGCTGATAGTGGATTCATTTATAGAAGATATCAAGGCCTTACTTAGCTCGTCTGAGGAATTCACTATTCTAAGACCTCTTCCACCTCCTCCTTCTACGGCCTTTAGAATTACAGGATACCCTATCCTTTCGGCTAGCCTTATGGCCTGCGCTTCATTGGATATCTCTTCTCCATCTACAACTGGTGCAACTTTAGAAGCAATCTTTCTTGCTCTTGCCTTATCTCCTGAAACATTCATAGCCCCAACAGGAGGTCCTATGAAAATCAAACCCTCCTTTTTACAAATCTCGGCAAATTTTGGATTCTCTGAAAGAAATCCATAACCCGGGTGGATTAAATCACATCCAAGCCTTTTAGCAGCATCAATTATCTTGTAAGGTTCGAGATAACTTTCCGAGGGCGTTGATCCCCCTATGTTTATTGATTCATCACAATATTTTACATGAAGGGAGTTCTTATCTGCATCAGAAAAAATAGCACAGGGCTTTATGCCCATCTTAGTACAGGTTCTTGCAACCCTTATTGCAATTTCTCCTCTGTTTGCTATCAGGAGCTTCTTGGGCATTGC
>JAFAQB010000102.1 GCA_019246625.1 Nitrososphaeraceae archaeon | reverse complement strand
TATTTCAACAAATTCTACTGGATTAGGAAGTAATTGGGCTGCTTTTTTAAAAGAATCGACACTCCTTTGCCATGTTTCTATTATTCTAGAATCTTGCGGATTTGTATGTAAAAAGAACTCTCCATTTCTATAATAATTGAAAGCTCTAAGGTATGCTTCACGAGCACTAATTTTGTGTACTGAGGATAGTCTGTTATCACCATATTTGCTAACTCGTTCAGCAGTTGCTCGATTTATCAGCAACAGTGGCCCACTCATCTGAATTCTGTTGCTGCAAGGCGATGCTGTTCCTCTATCATTAAGGGATCAGCTCCAGTTGCTAGTCCTAAATAACAATATCTGCTGAAATTGTTAGCTCCTTGCGCTATTTCAGGTTAGAGCGGACAGAAGAAAAGCATACTTTAAATCGATTATTTAGATGATATTTAACGTGTTAGAAGCCCTACATGAATTTATAGAAGTGAATAGAACAGATATTTTCGCCCTTCATCGAGAATAGTCGTTGATGCCTCTTCTTCTTCCCCTGCAGCTGTCTAGCTCATTTATTTCGTTAATTGTTGTTCCTACTGTTATCTCTCATGAATGTCTCTCTATTGTTATTTCGAGAGGAGTACCAACTTTAATTCTTGCATAGTTATTTGCCTGCTCCAACAGCTGAATTGAATCATCATTAGATCCATTAGCTGGAGAAAATGTTATCATTATTTCTTCTTTATCCGATTGCAAAAGTTTAAATCCGATTTTCTTTCTTTCATCAAGATCTTTTACTTCTATAATATCCGGCTTACCCTGATCCTTCCTTTTTTCGGCTATATCTCCTGCTGATGCTTTGTTATTTCTATCTAAATTCTGTGCACCATTTTTCTTTAAATAGTTAATTAGATCTTTGCTTTCAATAGTAGCGTTAGTAAAATCTGCTTTTGAACATGTTAGATTGTGGTATTTAAAATCATTGTCCACGTAACTTGCTATATTTGAATAAAGCAGCTTTGAATTCGAAATATCTGCATAAGTAAGATTAGTATTTAATATGGTTGTATGGGAGAGATTGGCATTTAATAGATTTGCTCGAGATAAAAAGCTATCTATTAATTTAGACTTCCTAAGATCAGCATTGAACAATGTAGCAGAAAAGAGAAAGGTTTCAGTGAGCTTTGCACCAACCAGGATTGAATTAGATAAATCAGCAAGAGTAAGATTGGTATGTTTCAGTTCAGCTTCCGAAAGATTAGCTCTGAATAGACTAGAGCGAGTCAGGTTACAACAATCAAGGTGTACTCTGATCAGAGTAGCTTCAGACAGAGTGGCATTAGATAAATTGGCATCAGTAAGAGTAGCTTCTGAAAGATTAGCAAAAGATAGGTTTACATTGTAGAGATCTGCATTAGATAGGTTAGCTTTTGTGAGATTAGCTTTGGTAAGTTTTGCATCAAATACAGTAGCATTAGATAGATTGGCATTGATAAGAGTGGCATTAGATAGATTGGCATTAGATAGGTTTACATTTATCATTTTTGCATCTGAAAGATCAGAATTGGAAAGGTTTACGTCAGCCATTACTGTATTATTAAAAGTAGCATGTGTTAGAATTGCTTGGGAGAGATCAGAATTGGAAAGATCAGAATATGAAAGATCTATGTGGTCTAAGTTCTTAAGATAATGCGGTATACCGCTTGCATTCTTTATTAAATTCACAATTTGAGGTCTGAGTCTATTCATCTTTTTTTGTTCTGAATATGTTTCTCGGGCTAAAGTACTCAAAGCATATATTGCTATCCATTTGTATAACCATGAATTCTCGTATATGTCCTCATTTCTGTTTAAGTTTAGTAAAATAATATCTTGACCATTTAGAATTGAATTTCTAGCTGTACTAATGATTTTCTCTTTTACGTCATCTATTGTTATCTCTAATTCTTTATCATTATATTCAAATGACTTTAACAAGCTTATTTCGTTGTTAATAGTGTGTTCTACATATTTTCTAACATTTTCACTATTTGTATTTAGTAGCTGAAGTAATCCCTTGAAAAACTCAACTGTCTCTTTGGAAGGACATCCTGTATTTATCCAATTTAACTTCTCAACTAAACATCCAAAGTAGTACTCTGCCAGCAAGTACTCTTTGAATGTCTCATGTACAAATTTGATTGAATCATTATTCTTGTCATTAACATAAAAATGCGAGACGGATCTAAGGTCCTGAACAGTTATTTCAGTTTGATTATCGCGGAACATTTTCTGAATCTGTTTAACATTTTCCTCTGTTAACTTTCCTTCACAAATTTGCATGAGTATGGATAGTACTCTTAGTTTTCTTTTTTCGTCACGGTAAATTTGTATTACTCTTTTTCTATCGCAATTTTCAATGTCCATCACATCTTCCAACATTTTTCCTTCTATTATAGAATGAAAGAACTTTAAGTAAATGAGGGATTTTACCATGCTATTTGTTAAGTCTTGTTCTTTAGTCGATTTCATACGTTGCAAGTCTTCTTGTATTAGTGGATAGATTTTAGAGAACATCCAGGCAAGCAATGGATTGGTTATTTCCTTGCTGAAACCTTTACTTATCATTGCTAAATCATTATATGTTAATTTGACATTGTAATGTGCAAATAATTCTTCTACCTGCTGTTGAGTAAAAGGTAATAGTCTTAGATATTCATTTCCTATTATTGGTAATTTGTTTGGAAGGTCCTCTTGTAGTCTTGTTGTTACTATAACTTTTAAGTTACGGTACTTCTCAAAATCAGTTTGTATTTTTTCCATTAATTTTTTTATATCTTTAGAATTGTCGCTAAGAGTCTTTTCTTGATTTTCGTCGTCACGATATTCATCTAGGCCATCTAGTATCAGAAGAATATTTCTATTGAATGCTCTATTATTGCTATCAGGAGCAATTACCTTCTCAAAGATTCCGTTGAGATTTAAGGTTTTATAAACTCGATCTAATCCGTCCTTTAGTAGCACGATTATTGGTATATATTGACTCTTTCTTTTCAGTTTTAGATACCCATTTGCATATTTAGAAGCAAGTTTTTTGGCTAAAGTTGTCTTCCCTAGACCAAAGGGTGCACCTATAAACAGATAACTATTGGCTACCGAGTTATCTTTAACGAAATCATCGATTATCTTTTCAACATCATCATCAATTTCATTGTTATCTTTAATGATCTTGTGGTACTCTTCTTGAACCTCATTATCTGTGGAATTCCAATATTTTTCAGTATCTAGCATTAGACCACGACGTTTTTCTATATAATAATGTGAGTCAAAAGTATGGGATGGCTCTCTGACCAAATCTTTTAGAAAGTCTTTTTCAGATTCTGTTATTATGTAATTTAAGTAATTTTCAAGTTGTCTTTGCCGTCTTATTATTTCAATAACAACTTCAATTTTTTGGATGTCAGGATCATTTTCTGTATTAATTTCAAAGAGAGCGTCAAATGTTTCTTCAAAATAAGTTATCAGTTTTGATGTGTTATCTCCTTTTACTTTTTGTTTTAATTGTGATACAAGAGATGATTTGAAAGATGTTATAGCAGAAACATCTGTAATAGAAGCAAAACTAGCATCATTATCATCATCATAATATGCTTTGAATGATTCAAAGACATTCTGCAAGATAGCCTTTTTCATACTCATATCCATGTTAACTTTTATTTCCTCTCCATCAAAGTATTTTTTACTTGCATTTTTGAGCGCGTTCTTCGCCGTTGCAAAAACAATTCTTATTAAGGAATTGCTAGCCCTGTCTTCATCTGTTTCCAAATTCCTCTGTGCTGTGTCATATATTTGAAGTCCAACCCCTATTAGAGATATTATTCCTCCAGCTCTATCTAAATCAGTCTGAAACTGCTTATCGCTAATCAAATCTTTAAGTGATGGTATAATGTTTTTGCTAAACTCACTGAATTTAGCAAAAAAGTTTAGTTTATCCTCATTCAAGCTAAATGTTGCACCTCTACCTCAGATACTCATCTATCAAGGTGATAAATAGCCTTGGTTGTTGTTGTTTTTGATTGTCTTGTCCATAATTTGTTGCTATAGGAAACTTTGCAAACTTTTCGATACTTGTTTTTAGTGGGTTTTTATCATATCTGAACCAAGTATTTGATATATCCATAAACTTGGTATCTACAAGAGGAGTAAACGGCAAAAATACCTTTGAAATACCAGTTATCTCGAATTGTTTTGTCGAGTAATATCTTCTAGCAGCTTCTCCAGAAGCAATAGTTGGATTGAAACTATGCCAATAATCCCACCAATCTTTAAATCCAGGAGTTATATCAGCAAATGATTCAGTCGATACATAATCCCAAAATGCATCTAGCTTCTTCGGAGAACCTTTCCAAGTTCTATTTTCTGTCACATGACTTACCAAAATTGCCGCATTTATTGCGCCAATAGAAGTGCCTGCAACGATGTCAAATAATGGTCTGTCTTTTTCTCCATTTCTCTCATCTTTTCTAGTTATTCTCTAGTATAATGCCTTGAAAATTCCAGCTTCATATGCACCCAGAGATCCTCCGCCTTGAAAGACTAATGCTCTTTGTATAGTATCATTAGGTTTCTGTTCGCCTTTTCCTTTAGCGCTCCCATTCGTCACAACTTGAATTGAATATTTCCTATTTAAGTAATTTACTTAAGCTTTGTACTTATTAGTGACAATGATCTCTAAAACTATCTTACTAGTGAATGTATGTATATTACATAAATTAGGCATATATACCCCTCAATTAAATGGCTAAAAAAGGCGCATCAATTTCTATAATAGAATAATGATTTGTATTATATTTAGGCTCCTCGAGAAGAAAAATTGGAACAATTACAAAATGGAATCCTAATGGTGTTAACATGAGAAAGAACAAACATGGGGTTGAATGTATCATTCTCAATAAGAGTCAACAGCAAATGTGTATTATTAAGTTGTCGTACTTTATTCAGCTGCCAACAACAATGGATCGCTTTTGACATTCTTTAACAACATAAATGTCATAGATATTTGGACATGTCCTTTGAGTGAGACTAATAATTTTTTCTTCTTCCTATCCTTCCTCTTCCACTTTTCCTCCTGAAACAACAGATATGCTATATTGGCAATGATGATGTTCAAAGAAGAACATTGGAAACTTTTTCACGGATAAAGGAATTGCTTGAAGAATGTGTTGAACTCTTCATAGTAGCAATCCAATCAGCAAGTGCTTGCTCAAGATCTAAATCAAATGTCAAATAACTCAAACAGCTTAAAGGCTATCCTGTGTTGAGAGGTTTTTTATCGAATGTCATCAACAAACGAGTAAATTCATTGACAATGCCTACTAGTCTACAAACAGCGATAAAATAAAGAAAAATCAAGTACCCCTCCTTTTTCTGCTAATCACTACATATACTCTCGTCTAACTTTTCAGTAAGGTTCTTGACTAATTGGTAAGCTTTGAGAACTCTGGAATTATTAGTTTCACATCTGATTTTCCTGATACTATATGACCTAGCCTTTCATGAATCTGTCTCTCCTTATGCTCTACTTCAACTAAATCTGTGACATGTTCAAGATCGCTTTCGATATCTTGAACATCATCTTTCATTAGTTTAGTGAAATATTCATCAAGAGATGATTGAAGTTCTCTAAACTCTGCAGGATGAAATGTTTCGTTTGCTGGCATAGATATAACTCTATTATAATCGAATCCTTCAGGTGAGCAATCTTTCAGCTGCAATCTATACATAATATACTTCCATAGTGCTTCAGCACCAACCTTTGCAACAATTGAGTCTAGCTCTATGCGTTTGTGGTTCAGATATGGATCGTCAGTACGTTCGCTAGGAATGTATTCTTCTTCGACATCTGCTTCTGTTAGAGAAGAATAACCATTTTCTTGAAGCCACGTGATAGTTTCTCTAGTAATGCCAATTCTTGGAGTTTGCGTTATTGAGCTTTTAGCAATAGCCTCACCCACAACGTCATAATCTACTAAAATACCAATGACTGAACCTGCTGATTTTTTCGCAGCCTCTATCAGTTCTTTGCCATATTTTGTAAAACGTCCTCTGGTGTATACTAAGGCAATCTTGTATTTGTCAGCATATGGTTCTAGCAGGTCAGCTATACCTTCTTTTTCTATTATGATTATGACAATTCCTTTCTCAGCAAGTTCTGCTACATTATCTACATTGACAGGATAGGATTGGCCTTGGAAATACATTACTGCTCTTGCAGATGCAATTATACCCATCTCTTCTCTATCAACACCAAACAATTCTTGACAGACTTCATCAATTTTGCCTGTGATGTATCTTCTAGTTGTACCCCAATCCTTAGGTGGTTGAAATCCACTACTAATCATTATAGGGCGTATACGATACCAAACACCAGATTGAGTTATTCTATCTCTGTTTTTTAGTGATGGGTCTGCTGCTTGAATTGCATGGTATCTCTTCTTTAAGAAATCCACTAAATAGTTTATTGCTACTTGGTCTTCGCCCCTACCACCATCGCTGGCATACAGGCTGCTACTACTGTTGCTATACCCATAACCCTCTCCGTGATATGATGGTACGTTACGTGCTAGACTTGAGACAGCCTTTACAATATCGTCAGCATATGGTCTTAAATCAATTTTTGTTTTGTCAGCACTACCAAGCCAGTCAGGACATGGAGTTTTCAAGTTTATTAAAAATATAGATGGTTTCTTTTTCTTTGATGTATAATACCCACTTGTATTGAAACCACACTCATGAAGCAAGCCTCTGATACCTGATGCACTTAATACCTTCTTTTTTCCTTTTTTTGTATCAATCCACTTAAAGTCTGCATCTTGGAAATACCCTTCTCCTCCATCTATACTAGGAGTAGAGTTGATGTTGCCAATGAATTCTACTTCACCTGCATGTTCTACGCTGGTATCTGTTTTAGGTGCAGCTACGACCTCGAGGATATAATTGAAGGACTGTACTCCATCATCATAACGTCCTGTAATGATTTTGGCTTTTGCCTTCTTTTTGTCAATATTATATATTTCTGCGATATTCTCGATTAACTCATTTTCACGTTCTGCCTTATTGTATGATAATCTGCTGCTGCTTCTGGATTTAGATTCAGGTTGCATGCCATTTCTTAATGCGTTATACAGATCCTGAATCGATTGAGGATTGTCTGCTAATTCCTGTATTGTCATTTGTTTGAATCTAGTAGGTAAACATTTGAGCTCCCTGAACGTTCTTAATGCATCTGATACAGAAATGGAT
The DNA here is from genome assembly GCA_019246625.1 of Nitrososphaeraceae archaeon. Taxonomy (GTDB): domain Archaea; phylum Thermoproteota; class Nitrososphaeria; order Nitrososphaerales; family Nitrososphaeraceae; genus Nitrososphaera_A. The sequence goes on along the minus strand of JAFAQB010000102.1, from coordinate 5,147 downwards.
TTATCAATGATTCTCCTACAGTATTCTCTGAATTGACTTGGTCTGAAATGATAGATACTATCAAGTGTCATTTGTGATAATTTCCCTTTTTGTTCTTTTCCTCTACCCCGAAACTGAAATAGGTGTTTGACTTTGCTATTTTGTAGATTTTATAATATTTTTCCAGCCTAGCCAATATGACGTGTCTATCAGACGTGGGTACTGGTAATGTAACTTCAATTTCTGTATAGTTTCCAAGTGCTGCTACGGCATCTGCTTCCGCTGATACTTCACAAGGCCCATGAGCTTTGGCCCATATATTTTGGCTTGATTTATCGACTTGTATGAAGGCCCTGTACTCCTTTCCATTATGCCTAACTATTAATGGCTCATCCCATTGTTTGTCTGTAAAGGAATCTTTGTCATCAATGCCATCAGCCCATGATGCATAGCCCATACCCAGGGCTCTCTTAAGGCCATCACCAAGAGAGCCGCAAGTCTCTCTATGCTGATCTCGCTTAGTACTACACCACACAGTAAAATCAAGGATCTGGTCTAAATGCTCAAAGACTGGTATGTTATCTACATTTGAATTACGAACCGTTATGCGAAGCATACTGAAGAAATCACGACTTCCGCCGCTAGTGACGGCATCATCATCACCATCATCTATCATTACACGTATTGCGATCACTCTGGCATCCTTAGATCTGTTTGCATAGTGGTCGTTTAGGAAATCATAGGCATTATCTGCTAGCTCTTTAAGGATGAATATGGGCCAATCTCTCTTTAGGTATGATGTTTCTGATTCTATGCCCTTAACCGTAACATATGACATTGATTGCTTGGTTGATGTCGCTACAAGACTTCTAGAGTGAGGGGGGTTGGTATTTTTGTCGATTTTCCCACGCTTACAGACTAGACTACTACTACCGTTGTTATTTTCTGTCAATTTGATAACTCTGTCCTTAGTTTTAATTGAAGCACGGCATCTTTTTTGTTTGGAAGTCAGTTTTGCATTATTTGTCATATCGCTGTTACTTGACGCCTACCGTTTGACTTGGCTTTTCGACAAAAAAAGTTAGCTCGTCTATGTTAAGCCGTTTGACATGGCTAGGATCTAGGGTTAAAACCACTGATGTGCCAATGTAATGGGCTTTTTTTATTGGATATGGATGTTGTACCATCTACTATGTTGTAGTTAATACAACAACCATATTTATACTTATAAGCTTGTTGTAAAGAGTAAAACATAGTAACAAAAGTTATGGCTGAGAGTAATTCATATCAATCGCCTACAGTAATCAGTTTCTTTTCGGAGCTCCAACAAAAAATATTGATTCATGTAGGTACCATCAAAAATGCAAGTTACAGGACGCTAGTGAAAGAAATCGGTAGAGATAGAATAACAATTTTACAGAGTATAGAATCATTAATAGAATACCATTACGTTGAGAAAAGAAAGATTAATCCAAAGTATCAAAAGAGTAGGTTAACATTCATGCTTACTCACAAGGGAATTGCAGCAGCATGGCTTAGAGGATTTCTAAATACTGATGATATAATCAAAAATCTTGATAGAGATGATAATATTACTAAATACATCAAAATTGTGCATTATATGTTTAATTCTCCAGAACATAAACAGATGCTAGAATCAATGTTTGAAAAACTTGAAATGTCATATTCCGGGTATGAAGGAGAAGAGGAATCTGATCAAGTAAGCATGTTGATAAAAGAATCTTTTCTTACAGGCATAGTGGAATTGGCCTTTGGGGAAAATTATGATCCAAACAGGTTATTCAGTGATCTTAATGTTGGATGGTTAAAATGGCTGTTTTCTCATGGAGATCTTGAACAGTTCAAGAAAACACTTGTACGAGGAAGAGATAATATCACTTCAACTATTCAAAGGTTTCCAGTCTAGAAGTTTGAGATATCTGCCAATTTTGTCGGATTCTTAAGTAATTGTTGCATATCCTGTACTGCCTCTTTCAGTACTGCAATATCTGTATCATATTTTTCTTGCATGGCTAGAAGCTTCACATTCTCAGCCTCCTTTATTTCATCAAATGCAGATGGAACTAATGGATAACAGCATTTAGAACAGTACTTGTGACACGACCTCAAATTAACTGATTTAGCGAGATTCTCGCCCTCACTTTGCCGCCACACTACGTTATGATTTGACTATCTGCAACAAGATAATAATAATATCTTGTTTTAGTGCATGAATTTCATTTCCTTTTAAACTACTCTTTACTATATTTATTTAATTGTCATTTTTAACAAGGAGTGGTATCTGATAATAGCAGAAAATCCAGCAGTGTATTTTTTGACCAAAAAACATGCTTAAAATTTGATAGGTTCATGTTTGGATATATTTATATATATTATATAGATCTACCGACTCCTAGTCAAGATTACAATATTCTTAGCTCTACCTTAAGCTGACTGTCATATAAGCAAAACAACCTAACCAGAGAAAGATAGGCGCTTTAGACCAAGCGCCTACCTTAAAGTGAGTGGATCTTACTCCTAGCTAGTGTAGGATCAGGGACAGCAGTATATTTTGCATCACATAATCAAAACGACCTAGTCAGAGAAAGATAGGCGCTTTGTGTAAAGCGCCTATGTGTCATTTTCTACAAAGCAGATATTTTTATCTTTATATGATAATCTCTTAAATAAGTCATGGTTTTTCATCGAAATATAATAAAATCCTTAAGTTATTTGCAATCTTTTATAATTCAGAATTTATAACTAACCCTAAGAAAGGCTGGGATTTACATCTTTAAGAGAATAATAGAAGCTCATGGTGGTAAAATATGGGCTGAGAACAATCCTGACTGCAATCAGTGAATTCAACTTTAATCCACATAGCACAACGGATTTGAACTATATCGGTTATGTATTCCTGCAAGAAATGAAACATAAGTTAGAAGTAGAGTGGTTGTCATTAGGAGATCTCTTTCAAACATGACAATAACATTTTATGAGTGTGGCTGTTGGATTGTTGAAACAAAAGAGCGACCTTCTTATACAGAACTTATGCTTATGAAGTTCTTGAAGAGGCTAAGGCTTCCCCATCCCCGCAGCCGTCATCGGGAAATTATTGATTCGCACCTATGTGTTAAACATGAGTTAGAACAAAAGGAAAAAGCAATGAAGGAATGGGAAGAAAGGATGTCTAAGCAATAATGGAATTTAATAATGTATCATCCTAGATAGAAGACTATTTTGTTCCTTGAATAAATTAGATATCTAGGACTAAGCTAGTGATCTTATAGCCGCTACCTACTAATTAACTAACTGAGACTGGGGCATAATTCGATCATGTTGTAGTTAGCTTTTTGTAGTCGATTAGCTTCCTAACATGTGTTTGATTGCCCTTGGATGTTGTTGTTTGTGTGTCTTACAATTGTAATGAACAATGATTTGATAAAGTAGTACAGAGAGTAGAGTTATACCAGATGCTTTCTGATACCCTCTTACTGATAAAGGATCTATTTTGAAAACTCCTTTGATGTGTTCTATCAATGGCTCTATGGATCTCCAAGAATAAATTACCTGTCCTAATTCAGATTCATAGAATTCAATCAACTGCGGTCTATCACTTGAAGTATGGTTGTATATTTGTGATATAGGACATACCAGTTCAAATCCTCCTCTTCTGTCTATGCTCAAATTATACAGCTTATGATCATCATACCCACGATTTAATTCGAAAATGATTCCCCCGAACTGCTTATTTGTGGGGAAGCCAATTATCTACATGGTCATCTTAGACACACAAGCCACATAGCTTGTGTTGCTGGACCAGTACCAAGGTCAAGAAATTTGCCGTTAGTAATTTCTCTATGATCTAATTCTTCTTCTAAATCAGAATAAAGATTTTCGTTGTACCATGGCATAGTCTCTACCTTTTGAGTTTTGTATAATGTCTCCCAGTCAGGAAAGTCTTTAGGCAACTAGGAAAATCTAGAATCTGCAAAGCATATTATATTTTTAAGATAAACTAAAATGCCAGTGCTCGTCGTACATTGTTTTGTTTCCAAATTCAATTGAAAGGGTAGTGCTATTTATTCTCCGATAATTTGTAGTATTATTCTACGTTCCCTTGATCTGGTGTCTAACTCACAGACTACTATTTGTTGCCATGTGCCAAGCATTAAATTTTTATCTTTGAAAGGAACAGTTAAGCTAGGTCCAACTAAAGAAGCTCTGACATGTGAGTGTCCATTTCCATCATGCCATGTTTCATCATGTTTGTATTCTATATCTTTTGGTATAATCCTATTCAACATCATGGGAAAGTCAGTTCTTAGGCCTTGCTCATATTCAATTGTAGTTACAGCAGCAGTTGAACCTGACACGAAAATAGTAACTATACCATTCTCAAGCTTGCTTTCTAGTATGGCTTTTAAGGTTTGATCTGTTATATCGACCATATCATTTTCTCCTTTAGATTTAATTTCAATAGTCTTTGTAATTACAGTCATCATCCTTCTAATTCGACAATTCCCTACCAAATCCAATTTAAGTTAGTTGGTTAGTTAATCAGTTACTCAACCATGGCATCTGAAATGAAGCATATACTGCTTGATTTACAGGCTAAAGATGAAGGTGTTGCTATAATAAAGATCAACAGACCTGAAGTACTAAATGCTCTTAACAGAGAAGCAATGTCGGAGTTATCTACAGCAATTGACATTGTTGGTGCAGATAATAACATAAAGGTTGTTATTATAACTGGTACCGGAGAAAAATCCTTTTGTGCAGGAGCAGACATCAGATATGTAGTAAATATTGACCCTATTGAAGCAGAAAAATATGCAACGTTTATTCATGGTTTGCTCAATAAAATAGAAAATTTAGAAAAGCCAGTTATTGCTGCAGTTAATGGTTATGCTTTAGGAGGAGGTTGCGAACTCGCATTAGCATGTGATATAAGAATAGCATCAAGCAATGCAAAGATAGGCCAGACAGAAGTTACAGTTGGAATTCCACCAGGTTGGGGAGGAACTCAAAGGCTATTAAGAATTGTAGGTCCAGCAAAAACAAAAGAGATGATTTATACAGGAAAAATGATTACAGCAGAAGAAGCAGAAAAAATTGGGCTGGTTAATAGAGTAATCAGTTTGAATACTGAAGAAGACATGCAGGCA
>JAFAQB010000257.1 GCA_019246625.1 Nitrososphaeraceae archaeon | reverse complement strand
CTTTGCATTCCTGCTAACAACTTCTAATAATTTTGCTTGTTCGGTATCTTTTGCATGGGATAAAAGATTCTCGGTTAAGCCAAGAATAGGCTGTATAGGAGTTCGCAGCTCATGAGCAGCTATATTGATAAATTCTTTTTGCATTTTGTCATGTCTTTTTAGTTGTTCATATAATTGAGATTGTTTCCATAAGTTTTCAAATATTGCAACATAAGATAAGACACCTGCTTTACTATTAGAATAGGTTGATAGTCCGATAGCCTCCAAGAATGTTGATTTGGAATCATCTCTTAATTCCATGACCAAAGACGATTTCCTGTCAACCACTAGAATTGTGGCTTTGGTCTCTGACATTTGTTCGATGTATCTGAATTCTACCGGATAGGAAGGACAAAATTCTCTTAATTGCTGTACTTTTTGTTCTACAAAGCTATTTGTAGGCGTGAGTATTCTAACTTTAACATCTCTTTCTCCTGCTGCTTGTATTGCTGACGCTATAGCACCCATCTTATCTTGCCTTAGAAAAGAACGGGTAGTGGGAAATATCCATAATATTTCTTCTGAAGCTGCCTTTACAATATCCAGATACTGATCCTGTGCTCTTCTTGAGCTTGGAATGATTTCGACATAAGACAAATCAACTCCTGCTTCAATGTCTTTTATCCTGTCAATAGCATCAACACCATTATTCCATAATTCTTCAAAAATAGAATTATAATGACGAATGTAAGCAGGCTCATTACTAACCAAAAGACTATCCATTATCTTACCTTCTTCCATCTTATCTATAGTAGCGTGGAAATGTTTGCTATCAACTCCAAAATTCATTGGAGTTCGATTTTTTATATGTCTTATCTGTATTCCTTCCTTCAGAAATGTTTTAACTAAATCTACGTTGTATTTATCTATAGAAGTAACCCATCGCAAACCTTTGCCCTGTCCAGATATCCTATATTTGTGTGATATTTTCTTATATTCGTCAAAGAAGTTGTTATAAATTAACTGCATTCCACCAATTGAAGAACAAACTGATCTTTCAGTCGCTTTTTCGAGAACCGATTTCATATGATTGAGAATTTGGTCCTTATCTTCTAGTACTTTAGTTTCTAAAGCTTCTATTCTTTGTTCTATTTCTATCATTTTTTGTTCTGCAGGTATTGCTTTGCTCCAAAGAGAATCAAAGACATATTGTTGATGTTCTATTACTTCTCTGATATTGCTATAGATAATCTTTGATGAGATCTCACCTTTTCTGTATAAAACTAATGGAGCAAGATATTCTTTTTCGCTTACCATAAAATTTGCTTTAATGCCCTCTAAGTGTCGTAGCTCGTCAACAATAGATACCAATTCTTTACAAAAAGAGATATTTTCAGACGTGATTTCAGTCAGGTATCTGAACTTGACTCCTCTTCTATTCCTTTTAACATCAATCAAAGCTTTCTTTATATGCTCTAATTCAATCGCTAATTGAGGTCGTGTATAATTCATACAGCTATCTATCTTTTCTTTGGAATTAGCTAAGAATCGCAATTCTGAATTAAGAACACTTTCAGTACCATAATAAACTTCAGTCCTTTCATTGGTTTTATGCGATCGACGTGATTGAGATGATGGTTGGAGTGATGCAGGTTTATCCAAACAGATACATTACTACTGAACTTGTAGATATAAAATAGCACGTAAAAATGTTCTAGGCTTGCTTGCTTATAGTCAAGAGGCCACAAGAGATTAATTTATTGAAAGAATGAAAGAACGTTAGACTGTCTAACTAATAATAATACCAAGTTCCATACTCTGGATAAGCCAGCCAACAATCTAACAAAAATTTTAATTTAACTTGCAGCTTATTGATGATACACGCTCTCGTTTAGATTCAATGTAAATGTCTCTAGCTACTCTGGGAATTGCAGTTGGAGATCGAGAACTGGTAGTAGCATTATTATAGATAATAAAGTAGCAACGGTGCATCTTTTTCATTTACCAGTTGAAAAGCAAACTCTGAGTATACATGAGAATATAGGCTTTACATTACCCTGGCTTGAATTGGTTCATCATAGCTTGTAATTTTTCACTATATATCACTGGAAACACCTCTGGCACAAAGTCTAAATCTTTGAATTTAGGAGGAAGAAGATTTACCTGTTGACTGTGATATCTCCGAATTTCCTCTACTGATGGCATTTTGCATAAAATCTTACCATTTTCAAGAAATTTTCTTAGTAATGGAACATGGAGATGGCCAGATATCTTTTTTTCATCCTCTAACACAATGACATCTTCTTTAATCATATTATTTTCAATTATTCTGTGGATTTGTTTAGGCCCGGGATAAGTTTTTTTACCCGGACTTGTCTTGATTTTATATAATATCTTGTCATTCTGATTGTCAATATATTTTTTCTTAACGTTTGATGGTGACGGTTTGTGGGTCCTTATTCCAACTAACTTATAAACACCATTCATAGCAGGATCATCTCTTGACGTAGAAAGTTCAGTTCCAACTCCAAAGTAATCTATTGGAGCATCTCTGTTAACAAGGTCTCGTATTAGGTATTCATTTAGATCGCCGCTTATCATTATCTTGGTACTAAAGTGACCTGCAGAATCCAAAAGTCTTCTTGCCTCAATACTTTGATAATACGGATCTCCGCTATCTAGCCTTATGCCGCTAGTATGAATACCTGCATCAATGATCTTTTTTATTGCAGTAAGACTGTCATATGTATCTACAAGTAAATATCCAGATGGAAATAGTGAATTAAATTCTTTGAAAGCTTCTTCTTCCTTATCAAAGCTCATTACAAAAGAATGGGCCATTGTTCCAAATAGCGGTATTCTTAGTTTGTATCCAGCAAGTGTGTTTGAAGTCCCCATACAACCACCAATATAACTTGCCCTGGCTGCCAAAACACCTGCTTGTGGTCCATGGGCTCGTCGGGAGCCAAATTCTATGATGGGTTTTCCTTTAGATGCAGAGACTATTCTTGAGGCCTTGGTTGCTATCAGGCTTTGAAAATTTATCATCGAAAGTATGTACGTCTCAATTATCTGCGCTTCAATTAAAGGGGCTTCTATTCTGATAATAGGTTCATTAGGAAATAGAATAGTACCTTCTGGAACAGCCCAAACTGTACCTGTAAATTTAATTCTCCTTAAATATTCGAAAAAATTTTGGCCAACATCTTTGAAGACCTTAAGCGATTTGATATATGAGATATGTCTGTTATTAAACTTCATCTTCGTAAGAAAGTATATGGCTTGTTCCAGACCGGCAGCCACCATGTATGACCTGTTTCGTGGAAGCTTTCTGACAAACATTTCAAATATGGCATTCTTTTTTCTCCTACTAGTCTCAAAATCTAAGCGATGGTAAGCAGCAGCCATTGTTAGTTCATAAAAATCCGTACATAGAGCAATATCAGCTACCATGTTACGAACGTAATTCGATGATAGCAACAAACCTTCCATATTAGTACTAACTATTAGACATCAATTTCTTTACCTATATTTTTGCAGTGCTGTTATTCTTATATTGATTGTTAAGGTTGTTTACCTGTCCAACTTGAGACCCCTGGTACTACTACAAGGGTTCGCAATTTGAGTTAATTTTCTGGTTTAGTTTCTATAACTGTTTTATTTGATATGGATTTGATATTAATTTTATATATTGAAGGCGAATAGCATATTCTAAGCATGTCCAACATCCTTTCAGCTCGGTACCAAACAGGCTATATATGGATTTGATATTAATTTTATAATGGTATAACTACAGAAATAAGAACAAGTTAGATGGTATTTTATTTAGTCTGCGGTTTTAGATGGTATTTTATACCGTTAAATGCCATGATTTATATACCATTAGTGTACCATCATCACCATGTCATCAAGAAAAGAAGAAAAGAAAGATGAGACAACTGTAACATCATCATCTACAGCTTCAACTTCTCCAACGGAACAGAATGTTCAGTATCGCCAAACTGTGAACCGAGCTTTAGATGAGACAAGAGATAATATTAGAAGGTCAACTGATGAGGCAAGAAGAGAGATTCCTAGATATACACAGGCAGTTAACGATTACCAAGAGCAAGCTATTCAGTCAAGCAGAGAAATTGCAGACAATTATATACAATCACAAAAGGAAATCATCAATTCACTACAGTCAGCATGGGTTCCTTTTACTGAAAATGCCTATGGAGTGTTTTGGAATTATTGGGTGTCACCCAGAAGAACAACTGAGCTCTATGCACGAGCAGTTAGCAGTGTGGCTGATAATACAATCGCTATAACAAGATTAGTAAATAATACGGTATTTGCAAACCTAGAAGCATACAGGACACTTGTTCAGCATGGAAGAGACAATGCAAAAGAACTTTCCAGAATAAATGTCAATATTGCAAAAACATTTGAACGGACCTCGAGAGACACTACAAGGAATTTCACACCATAATCGAACGAGGCTAGACTAGAAGATTAGCAAAGAGCCTCACTCCTTTTATTTATATATTTATTTTTGCATCAGGCTTTTATATTGTAAAACTTAACGATATCAAATAGTAATATAAAGGATTTAGATTTTATATGGGCCTCCGAGGTTTAAATCAAGCTTTCCTTGCAGATTTATGGCCACACATGTCACTCAGATTTTCAATCTTTTTATCAACTAGTTTAAACTTAAAGTTATAAATTAGGTCTCTGCTAATAATATAATAATACATCCGACTAGCCAAAACAGAAGAACGATCCATCATTCAGAATCTGCACAATAGGTAAAGGCCTGTTGTGTCTATAGAAATGATGAGTTGCCGCCATGTAATAGTAGTAATAGGTATATCTTCAGTTCGAGAGAAT
>JAFAQB010000255.1 GCA_019246625.1 Nitrososphaeraceae archaeon | reverse complement strand
TTATCAGGATTTACTTTTAAGGCCTGAACAACTGCCATGATAGTAGAAGTTAGTAGTACTCCTTGTTCTGCTATTAGTCCATATACAATTTGTTCAGCAATACCCCTGATTTTAAGATAGTTCTGCATAGAAATAAAGGTATCCTCGCATTTCTTATTAAAACACGCAGCATTGTATTTGCCAATCTGACATACCTTGACTCTCAACATGTATATTGTATTATGCTCTTACAAAGCTTTGACGGAATTGTCAGAAAAAAGGATGGTTTCTACTAAGCCCTAGTAGAATTATCATTTATATTCGCGTATCTGCTTGTTGTTGTTCTGCAAGTTTCTCAAAAATTAGTCAAATTCTTTTCTAAAATAATGTGCCGAATAAATCACGAGGCAAGAAATTTTATACGTGCAATGTTGCTTCATCTGATGGAGCACTTGTAAAAAATGATAAGTTTATTGAATTCATGAAAAAAACAATTTCTTAACTGGGAAGTATATCAACAATTCATATTGAAAGGTAGTAGACTCAAAGAGGATGACTTACTTCTAAAAAGCAGTAACAGATAATGGTTCAGAAATAGCATCTAAACCAGTGCTGTTAGATACTATTATTTCATAACAATTCATGAATAGAGTATTGCATAACCATGACCACTTATCGTTAGAGGCTTAACAGGAACCAAACATGAATAGAATGCTATTATGCATCTGACATGTAATTATCACTAGGATACTGAACCAACTTTCGAACATCATTTATTATCTTTCCATGATCAACTTCTATTTCTGTGGTTACTAAAAGGAGATTATCATCCTCTAATGGTATAGTTATACGTTTTATCTTTTCATATTCTGCCATGGCATATCGCACCTTTCCAACCTTAGGAGCAATAGCATTACGTAACCCCCATCTAGCTAATGCTTGCAGATTTGATTTTTTTGTTTCTTCTGGAGAGAGTAAATTCTTTACACCTTCACGTTGACCACCATACTTGATTTCACCGGTATCGTCACATATACCAGCAAAACGAATCTTTGGATCTAGATTTAGAATTTCTTTGCACAGCTTGTCATAATGTCCCATACAAAATCATAATAACAGATCGATTCTAATAAGGATTATTAGAATGGTAATGCTTATCCTTCTTCTACCAATAACACCTGATAAATATTCCTTTGTAGGGGAATTGCAATAGTGTCCCAATCAAAAGGTGGTCGTTATTGTCTTAAACCTTTTCAATTAGATCATAAGATCTATGACCATTTGTGTTTGTGCAATAATAATTGAGAAGTAACCGCAATCAATATCATCATCAGCATCAGCAATAACATGTCATATATGTAAAAGCGAACTTATTTTGATAGCAGATCTAGGATCGCAAGAATTATTATAACGTCGTCAGATTGTTAGTATAACATTCGCACCAAGAATGAATGGCTATAACATTTGTAAGGAAAACAAAAGAAATTGATGTGCTGACTTTTGGTCAGGATTTAATATTGATAGAAGTCTGAATGGTAGATAAATAGAATGGGAACCTAAAATGATATGAAACTCCACACTGAGAAGCTACTCTTCATCTACACCTTGTCTACTTTATGTTAATTAATAGACTACTTTTGATTGTTTGCAGCCTTCAGCCCCTGTTTGTAAGTGCGCTCTCTTTGACACACTTACTTTAGCTGCCTTTGCTACCACTGGCATTGGTAGTATTATTCTTTGTTATATTAACCTCACCTGCCATATTGGCATTCCCCTGTTTCATGGCATGTGCTACTTTAGCGTCGTGGTACCCTGCTACGGCATCATAATATCCTGCGATGCAATGATTCAAATCATTCGCAGTAGAAGTCCTATTGTAAGTAAAAGGTGTACATGCCTCTCCTACGTTATATCGTCCAACTTTAGCAGCTGCCAATCCATTCTTGGCGCCTATTAGGTATGGATATGTATGCTTTGGGAGTGGTATAGCAGTTTGATCTTGGGCCATAGAATCTGTTATCTGCGAAATACTGACTATTAATACAACGATCCAACATGAGCTTAGAGCGATAATAAGTCCGTTGGTTTTCTTCTTTTTATGCACATTATGGATCATTTCTTATAGATACACTATATCAAATTTGTCCTTTTGTATTATTTAAATCTAACAATACCGTTAGATGCTGGATATATACTGATTAACAAAATTTCGTCGTGTGCGATAGACCTACTGGAGAAACATAAAATTAACCCACATAAATTGCAAGAGAATAAAGATCCTTACTGAGATGATGGTTGGGATCACTTACGGAATATGGATCTTATAGATGAGCTTGATGATATTATATCCATATTGGTGCACTACCTTTTGACAAGGATTCATTGAAAGTTGCGGTTGCCTTCTCATGGAATTCTAAACTAGACGGATCAACTTTGATTGCTTTATGGAGGGCATACAAATACACAAATCATACCCCAAATACAACATGTTTTCTTATAGGATCAGATTTGCCTGTATAGTCTTTACGTCCTTCCCTATCATGATCTTCACCAGTCCCGACACTTGTTGTATTAGCCATCTCTATGGCAGGAACATCATTTAATAAAGTGGATACAGTGTCAATAACCTTGTCTGTAGAAGTTTCTGATATAGACACTTTGTTTGCGTCTACAGCTTCATTATTATTGCTATTACTATTTCTGCTACTGTCACCATAGTTAGTCACATAAACATATTTGTTGCAGGAGTTATAGGCAAGACCCAAAGGACCCGAAAATCCTCTAATGATGTTTTTGGTTCAGGTGATTTATTGGCTTCATTTCATACAATGCAATACTACGTCTGCCCAGCATCTAATCTGTCAGAGCAGTCTGAAGAATAGCTAGTAGTATAACCAGATGGTTCGTTAGTTTCGGTGATCTTATAGTTACCAGGTCTTAATGTAACAGAGATATCACTAGAAGAACCAGAACATGAACTAGGTGATGGATTATTGTCTGTAATAATAATGGTAAAGTCCGATGGTTTTTTATTGCCTATATCATTGTTGATCACATTTTTAGTAACTACAAGGTTTGCAGTTGCTACAGTTATTGATGATACTGGCAATAGGAGTTGGTCGTAATTCATTAGTTATAATACATTGTATACGACCACCCTTAGCAGTGCTAGAGCACTATGAAGAATAGCTAGTAGTATACATGAATTTTAGTGTGATACCAGCAAGATATGAATATGTATCAATATGGAAAACACATGGAAGATACAGGAAGCAGATGAAGCATGGTTAATCCAAATTACTGTACAATCAACTAAACAAGTGAAACTATACTTTCAGTGATAAAACAATTATTTGAAGAAGACCTTACATCAAGGTCAGTAAGAACACAGAATAAAGAAGTTATCTCTTAGGTGCATAGCCTACAACATACACAGATTAACAAACTTAATCATAATATTAATGATTTCTACTGAACCCCAATTGCCAAATCCTTTTATAATCGAGAAGATTTTATGCCACTAATTAAGAGCTAGGAGTAAGATACTGAACGACCTTGGTTGAACGGATTGATGTACACTACTATGAGACGCTGAAGAGGCGGAGCTACCTCAACAGTAAGGGCACACTTTATAAATTTGAAGACTGGGTTATTAAGCAATGCGAACCATATCCTGGGATGCGAGTATTAGAGCTCGGCTGTGGAACAGGAAAACATACTTTCCCTTTTGCCGACCTAGTTTCACCAGGAGGTTCTATTTTGGGTATTGATATATCACAAGAGGCTGTGACTGAAGTTAATGAAAAGGCCAAGACAAACCAACTAAAACAAATCAGAGCTATGAAAGGATCTTTTGACGAATGCGTCAATTTGTTGCATGATTCTAAATTTGATCTTATTCTATCATGTTATGCTATATATTATGCCAAAGATATGAAGGGAGTTCTATGCGCTTTACGTTCCCTGCTAAATCCTAACGGTCATATCTTTATTTGCGGTTATGGCAAAATGAATAATCAAGAAATTTTTAATATTATTAATCATGTAGTTCCCAATTCTCGTGAACAGATGAAATCTGCAGGCGATTTCATCCATGCATCAAGCATAGAAGAAATAGGCAAATATTATCAGAGATTTAGTACAGTTAGATTCTACAACAAGATTCAATTTAATAAAGTGGATGATGTCTTGGAGTGGTGGAAAAACCACCCTTCCTACTTCCCTGAAATTTATGACCAAGTAGAAGATGAATTGCGAACCCATTTTGCTTTGAAAAGTAATTTTATTTTGACCAAAAGCATTCTCGGTGTGAACTATTATTCCTGAACACCTGACCTGGGACGATCTCACATAACAAGATGGTTGATGGTGGTGGTGATAATGACAACGATCACATCCAACTACATGAATACATCAGGCGGATAGAATTTCTGAATACTGAGTACACGAAGATTTTTGTTCTGATCCTAATTCTAAATTGGATCCCTTTGTCGTTTGTCCTGCCATCAGAAATAATTTGTTTGTAGTTGCTTTATCTTTTATTGATTTGGCAGGTACCCCAGCAACTATGTCCCCGTCTGGTACGTCGCGTATCACCACAGCACCACAACCAACGATGACATTATTTCCAACATTTACCTTTCTTAAGGTTGAATTCAGTCCTGTCCAACACATATCTCCAATTTTCGTACTCCCTCCGATAGCCGTTCCTGCTGCGATTTGACAGTGTTTACCTATTACAGTGTTATGACCTACATGGACCATATCAGCAATTTTGGTGCCATTCCCTATTATGGTGTCACATAGAGAGCCTCTGGCAATACTGGTATTTGCACCTACCTCGACATTATCGCCTATCTTAACCCCTCTTATGTGAGGGAATCTCTCGAGTTCTCCATCGGCATTTCTCTCAAACGCAAAGCCCTCTTCACCAATTGTCACTCCTGATTGTATAATACTATTGTTTCCACAATGGCAATTTTGCAGACTTACCCTTGTACCAATCATCGTATTATCACCAATTATACAATCATCGCCGATTACAGTATAGTCACCTATATAGCAACCAGAACCTATCTTAGCAGTTTCGGAAATTACTGATCCCGCAGAAATGCCGGCTGTTTTTTTCTTATTATGCATCTGATTCATAATTTTAACGAAAACGTATCTCGGGTTATCCAAGAAGAAGAGCTGTTGTCTTGCATCTTTTGGGTGTACTCGTCCTTGCATGCTCTTTGCACATAGAATTATTCCAGCGCTAGATTGTGAGATCATTGAAACTCCTTTCTCTTTTTCGTAATAACACATAGTGAGATCACCTTCTTTGGCCTCATTTATTGATGATACAGCTTTTACCTGCCTTTCTGGACCTTCGGAAATATAATTGATCCCTAGTTTATCTAGAATGAACTTGCAAGTATACTCCATATATTCATATATATTACAAGGTTTTATATAAATATAACATAGTTCCGCTATACTTATTTAGTACAACGGAGGTCTAGGTTATTTTCTATAGGAAGCTGCATATATACACAATCTATATATATATCTTGTCGATCATGGGAGCAACATCTTTTCATCTCCTGACGGCAATATTGGCAAGGTGCTTTTTGAAACTACACAAAGCATTGAAAAAAATGGTTTGAATCCTAGCAACGTAGAGTGGTTT
>JAFAQB010000404.1 GCA_019246625.1 Nitrososphaeraceae archaeon | reverse complement strand
GATTCCGGGCATATCAGATCTCTTAGATAAAGGAGTTATACCTGAAAGTCTGCTACTTCTTATCGGGCCAGCTGGAGCTGGTAAAAGTATGTACTGCAGGCAATTCTTTACAGATGGATTATTTGATGGAGACTATTGTATTTATATTAGCTCCAGTTTAACTAACAAGCAATTTATAAATCACTTTTCAAATATAAAAAAGCTAAACTTAATTCAAAATTCAAAATTCATAAACCCCTATCTACACCGCAGCTCCCTTGATAGCCAAACGCAATATCCTTCCTTGCCACCATCATCATCTTCCATGACTAGTAATAATAATAATGATTATATGGATAATCCGGTCGAGAGGAGGAAGAGAATAATAGAAATTGAAAACTCTAACAAATTGTCGTTAACTCTCAAAGACATCCAAGATAGCATAACTAAAGTGACAAAATATGCTAATAGTGATGATGATGGGAATATCATTAGTAGAACTAGTGGTTTTAGTGATTCTCTAAATCGTACCAACCAAGTATATTCTCGCATGGCTTCCAATTCTTCTGACAATAATAATAATAATAATAATAGCAGAGCCATTCGCGTAGTGGTTAATTCACTAACACACCTTTTGGCAGTATTTGGAGAAACTGCTGTTTTGCAATTTGTCAACGATCTCTCTTTCTTTTTAAAGGAGGTCGAAGCAATGGCAATTTTTACGTTGACTACTCCAACAAGCGATTTTCTGATAAATTCCCTGAGTTCAATTTTTGATGGCATCATTGAAATGAAGCTTGAAGATGATAATGGGAGTTTGAATAGGAGTATACGGCTGCTTTCAATCAAAGGTATAAATCACAAGCCTTCCTGGATCAAATTTAAAATCTCTGATGATGGCAACCTTGCCTTTGCTGATCAATCTTCTTCATTATCATGCATGCTATGCGGCAAATCTATATTTGGCTCACCTATATTGGACTCTGAATTTACATTTGACAGTCAAACCTGTCTTGAAACATACAAGAAGCTTGCAGGAGTATATGGCTCTAACATATCAGAGATTGGGCTACCGTCAGAGGTAGTGGATGTGAATTTCTTTTTTACGGATATCGTTAGCCTTTCAGATCCCTTGTTACCTGTCAAAAAACAGATGCAAAAAATCGGTATTTTGAATAAGATGATCGGTTCTTGCGATGCCTACTTTAGAACACCCAAGGACAAAAAGATTATTTTAGCTACAGGAGATGGCATGGCTATAGGATTTTTATTAAATCCTGAATTGCCATTTCAACTCAGCGCCCAGCTGCATCGAAAACTTCGAATATATAATCGAGGCAAGTCTGCCGAAGATGTGATTGGCATACGAATAGGCTTAGGTTCTGGTCCTGTGTTTGTTGTAAATGATATAAAAGATAATCAGAATGTATGGGGACCGGGGATTATAGTTGCTCGCCGAGTTATGGATATAGGTGATAACTTTCACATATTATTAGCAGACAGGCTAGCTGAGGATTTAATTGCACTCAAAGACGAATATAGAACTAGCATAAAACCTATAGCTGATTACAAGATTAAACATGGACAGAAAATCAAGTTATACTCAGCATACTCAAAGGAATTTGGAAACCCCCAATCACCATCAAGGATCTAAATATAATAATAGATTTTGTCATTATGTATGTGCGTGTGTGTGTCTCTCTCATCCCTCCTATAAAATTTATTTCAAAGGACTTTTTTATATATGCTCCCGACGGTTGTTCTAAAATGATGATGATGACATATTATTATATCGTGCAATTATTTGATTTATTATTGGATTGAAGCCAAAAACTTAACTTAGGTTTGAAATATCAATTATATAGCATATACTTTCAATACATGAGCATGATTACCTATTCAATAAGCATCAAACAGTAAAGATTGCTCCCAAGCATCACGCCACCACCACAACAACATCTTTTTGCTGGAAAAAAGCTGCTACTAACTAACATACTATTCACAGTATTTGGTGAATACAATAGCATATTATTATTGTTATATTATTATTGGCATATTAGTATGGTGATGATTACTATTGAATGGTGAAATAGTACGTATAGCACGTATTTGTGATCTTAGAACTCTGGTTGGTTGGTTGGCTTGTTAATTGGCTGCTCCACTTTTCTCATCTAGGGTAAATACAAAACGTGATCCTTGGTACTCTTCTAATCCTTCTTTCTCCCAATTTATCCTGTATGCACGTGTGACTTGCTTTCCAATGATTTTGATGCTTTGAGGTAGCTCAGAATATAACTTCTCTACCTTTTGCGGATCCTTTGTCATTAGTAGGGACCTACGCCTTCTCATAAGGTATTTGACTGCAACGTTTCTATGAACCTGCCCTTCAACTGGAATTAGCTCGTTATTACTTGTCTCGATAGTAAAAAGTCGTTTCCCCAAGAAATAGTATAGCTATATGATTGAATATAGTATTTCTAGTGTACTGGATTTGACCATTTGTGCAGTTATTATATAGTCAATATGTGTATG
>JAFAQB010000248.1 GCA_019246625.1 Nitrososphaeraceae archaeon | reverse complement strand
TTAGTCAGTTTACATCCACTCTTTGACATAGCAAATAATGTTGCAGATATGATCACAATCGCAGATTCAGGCGGAAAACGAAAGGAAATGGCTTATTACAGAAGTCCAACCAAGAGCCCTTAGAAGTTCATAAAATACGAGAATATCCGCAGATGACACATGTCACCATACAAGCAGCTTCAAACATGATTAGAAGCACAAATCACCTGTAAACGTATATGTAAACGTCAAAAATCGCAAAAGACTACCCGGGTTGGTCGGCATGCCATTGGTCCTGCCAGATCTGCGAGATATTTTATAAAATGGGAGGGAGTATGGTGTCCATGCGGGCAAGACCACTTAACATAAAATTTAAGTCACAGGAGACCATAAAAATGAGCAAATACAATCCAGCATACATGCGTAGAATATCTGGCTTACTATCTTGATCATTAAATTAAACATAGATGCTGAGGATTGTTTGACTTGCTAAACAACTTCGAATCCTAATTTGTAATCGAACTGGAGTTATGAATAAAACTATTTCCCCTACAGCACAAATAAAAAATTAGAATATTTCTTCATCCTTTCTTATTCCTCCTAGCCCTGTCTTGACACCGGTCGCACATTCTAGACAAACACTAGCTGAGAATGGAAAGCTTTTCATACAATTTTTGCAAGTCGGTCTACCACACTTAGGACATGGTTTTGTAAATGCTTCCATGTTACATAGGTAACAAAAATCCAAAAAGACCCACTATTAAATAATACATTTCTTGCATAAAAGCTTTATTTGTTTCCACGTATCATTTGTAAAAGTTATAATGACACGGGCGTACACCTAAATGATAACATAAAATGCCTCTAAATTAGATGGGACCAAATGTGTTCTATGAATAAATTAAATAGTAATATTGATTAAAGTGCACGAGAGCAATAACAACATGTTACATGTTGAAGTAAGATTGTTGTTTATAGTTAGCCTTGTGATAGTCTCTTTTTGGGCAATTCATTCGTTGATATTTGTTCATGCCTACGCTGACAACTCAGTCACAATAATAGAACAGAGAAAGTTCAGAGATTCTGATGGCAACCAAAACGTTATAGGCGTAGTAGATAATAATGGTAAAGTGCCTGTTGCAGTATTAGTTGGATTGAACATTACCAACAAACATATTGCTACTCCGTCTACAACAACTATCAAAGAGCCAACCTTTGGTAGAACGATTTATCCGTATGGAGGTGCGCCGTTTAAATTTGTAATCGGACCTGAGCAATCCGCCAGCGAGGCATTTATCACTAATATTAAGCAAATCCCAGCCCCTTACTACAACCTTCTAAGATTAAATTACTCAAACATGCCTCAAGGAAATGATAGATCTCTTACTGGAACGGCTAAAAATATTGGTCCATTTGATATTCACAATGTAATAGTATATGCTTCGGCCCATGACAAGAATGGAATGCAGCTTGATTCTGTTAGAAGTAATATTATTCCAACCATAAAACCTGGTCAGGAAGTAGCATTTGCTGCAAAGCCTTATCCCGGTATAAAGTCAGAGATATTGTACTACAGCTGTGCGGGATTTGATTTGAATGCGCCAATATCTACTTTGGATGTGGGCAAAGGTCAATTTATCGCCTATGATTTGCGTGCGCTTGCTAGAATAAGTGATTTTAGATATGATAATGCAACAGATAGTATTAACTTTGGAATAACCTACTATAGTCCGAGCGGTGGACCACTGGATTTGAAAATACCTCAAGTTTCAGAAAAACAATCCGTATCCGTCACTATGGACGGAAAACTGTATAATCAAGCATCCATAAAAATGGATGGAAAAACAGTGTCTATAAACTTTTTTGTTCCACCGGAAGATCACCAAATTCGGATTAAGGGAATTAAGAGCAGTTAGCTGCTTCATATCCTGTCAATCATCTCTATCATTTCTGGCAGGACTGGGATCAAAATGACCCAAGATAGGATTGGCACTACTTATACACCTACGTGGATCCTAAAAGCTCTAATTGATAATCCTCCTTGTTAAATATGCACTGCTGGTCTTTAAATATCTGCTCATTAATTCCTTGATATGTGTTTTAAAAGTAGAATAGTATAGATGCTACAACAGTTATTAAAGTACCTTGAATAAGATAGTGATTGATCTTACTCTTTAATGAAGTCATGATGTCTATTAGACTAATATTTAACTAAAGGCTTACATATTCAATCATAATTGCTCAAAGGCAGTGAAAATAGCAGGGGTAAGCATCCAAGCGAGTCGAGAGCAGAGATGACAATTATAATGTTGCCTTCTGATGCTAATCCCAAGGGAAACGTATTCGGAGGTGTCATACTGAAACATGTAGACCTTATAGCCGGTTTATGCGCCAAAAGGCATGTTGGTAGTGCCAACACTGTCACGGCAAGTATGGATAGGATAACTTTTTTGAAGCCGGTATTCATTGGTAACGCATTAATCCTTTCTGCAAGATTAAATTACGTAAGAAAATCTTCTATAGAGGTCGAAGTTACTATCGAGGCAGAAGATCTAGATGATGGCATACGAGTTCATACGGGAACTGCATTTGTTACCATGGTTGC
>JAFAQB010000246.1 GCA_019246625.1 Nitrososphaeraceae archaeon | reverse complement strand
TTTTTAGGTCTTTTAACCTATTTCTAACTGTTACTTCTGTCACTCCAGATGCATGTGCAATTTGAGTTTGAGTTCTTACCTCACCAGTCTTTAAGCATGATATATAAAGAATTGTTGCTGCAAGTCCCATAGGATCTTTTCCAGCAGAAATTTCTTTTTTTGAAACTTCCTTCATAATACTTATTGCCTGACGCTTAGTATTTTCAGTTAGATCAACTTTATTTGCAACTTTAACTATACATTTTATTGGATCAGCGTTCGGAACTTTTAATCCAAGTTCAGACAACATCATTCTATAATTTCGCGCAATATCTTTACGTTTAATATTACTTACTTCGGAAATATCTTTTAGTGTCCATGGAGTTTCCATTTCTCTACATCCCGCATATATAGCAGCAGCCATTAGTCCAGAAATTGTTCTTCCACGTATCAACCCTCTTTGCTGAACTTTTCTATAGATGTATGCAATCTTTTCTACTACTGCATCAGATAAAACAAGTTTATCCTTCAATATATCAAGTTCATTGAAAGCTTGCAAAAGATTTCTGTCAGAAGAAGTATGGCTACGTGTCCTTAAATCCCATGTCCTTAGCCTATGCATTCTATTACACATTGCTGCGTCCAAAAGACGTCCGCTAGCATCTCTATTGCTTTTTCCAATAGTGGTGGCAAGTCCCATATCGGCTCTTGCTAGAGAGATAGGAATTCCCGTTCTGCTTCTATCCTTCTCTTGTTCTGTACTGTAAGCACGCCATTCTGGTCTATCTGTATCTTGAATTCTGTCTGAAATCACTGTACCACAGTTACCACAAATAACTTCGCCAGATTCAGGATCTGTCACTGCGCGATTCGTTTTACAAATAAAACACATAAGTGAAATCTGCATAGTTGAAGACAGTATATTTTGGGTTAGGGAATATTAGGGACTTGATTAACCTTGTTAACTTACAACGTTAACTTAACTCACATAATTAGCATGATTTAACTTTATTTGTAGTTTTATACTTTAGAAATATTATTTGAGAGAGGTGAAACAACAGAGCAAACGAGAAATAGAAATTTGATGATGGTTGCTGTAATAGCTATTACCACATTGACAATAACTGGAATTTTGGCTTCAACATATACAGTACAGCACGCAAATGTGCAAAACCAGACCAGCAAGTCTTTTGTTGCTGCTGTTACTAACTTTAAGGAAGAATCCTTCATCTGCTGCTAGTCAACTTGGACTGGTCTCATATCGTTCTCTTCCACATTATCACGTACTATGGCATCTAAGTTACATACATTTTTAAGTAATGCTATTTCAATTGCAGAAAAAACAGTAGCTGCAAATTCACATACTACTTCTGATAGACTGATGCTTGAAAGAAGGTTAGGTATATGCAATACAGGTCAAGATTTCACAAATAATAATCTACATACTGGTAGTAAGCGCAGATAATGAAAAGGTATTGGACAACGAACAGCCAAACATCACCATATACTATTGTATATTATCATGATTTGGTTGCTAATGGTGTGCCATTTACGTACTAAGACTTGAGCGATTAATCAAGTCTTGATCTAAAGATTATCACTTGAAAGGCCATAAATATCGACTTTATAATAGATCCAACTATTGAGTCAAATTAGAAATTATTAATATTTAAAAGTCATCAAGTGACGCTGGATTTTCGATCATTGTTATATCTTGATCTTTTATGGTATTAGATACTTTTGCCCTGATTAATCGCCTGACAAGTTTGCCTGTTCTGGTCTTGGGAAGATCAGCTACGAATTTAATTTGTTTGGGACGGGCAAATCTTCCAATAGTGCCTTCGACGGTCTTGATAATTTCATTTTTCAGAATATCTTTATTTATACTATCAACTGATGGTTGCTTGGTTTTCAATGTTGCATATATGGCTATTGCCTCGCCTTTTATTTTGTCTGGGATTCCTATTACCGCGACTTCTGCTATTGCAGGGTGAGATGTAATAGCAGCTTCAACCTCTGCTGGTCCAATCCTATGTCCTGATACCTTGATGATATCATCAGTTCTCCCTTGTATGTACCATAACCCATCAGAATCTACAAATACTAGATCACCATGATTCCATATGTCGTGGTACTTTGACCAGTACGTTTCAATAAATCTGCCTTGATCATTTAGAATTCCTCTGGTCATTGATGGCCAGGGTTTCTTGATTACCAAGTAACCTTTGTTGGTATGCCTACCTGAGTCATCAAAAACATCAACATCAAATCCAGGAATAGGGTAGCCTACTGTACAAGGCTTCAGGGACATAATTGGTAGAGCACTAACAATGGCTCCTCCGATTTCTGTACCGCCTGATAAGTTAATTATTGGACATCGTTTTCTACCTACATTTTCAAAATACCATATCCAGGCCTCTTTGTTTATGGGTTCACCAGTCATGGCCAAAATCCTCAATGATGAAAAATTGTACTTTTTTATTGATATGTTATTCTTTATAAAAATCCTGATCGCTGTAGGAGGAGCGCCGAAAATTGTAATTTTATGTCTATCAATTAATTTACACCATGTGTCTGGTGTTGGATAGTCAAGAGCTCCATCATAAATTAGAGCACTACCTCCAACTATAGGACAACCATATATAGTCCACGTCTGACCGGTAATCCAGCCAATATCCGCATACCAAAATAAAGTATCAGTTGGCTTCATATCGATCAGATATGCAGTTTGTTGAGCGGCAACTACAGTAAAACCACCATGCACCTGGATAGTACCTTTTGGCTCACCAGTAGTGCCTGATGTATAAAGAATAAAAAGCGGATCCTCTGAATCCATAATCTCTGTATCACAGCGTTCTCCTTTTGATCTTGACTCTTTTACAAACTCTTTGTAGCTGATTATTTTATTGTTATTGCAGTCATCTTCACGGTCATCATTTTCTCCCACCACGATTATTGTAGAAATATTTGTATTTTTCGTAGCATGCATCCATTGACTTTTAAGATTGATTTCATTGGAGCGCCGATGCATTTTATATGCTGTGATTAGCATCTTTGCATTCGAGTCTCTAAGACGTGATTGTAAAGCTTGGCCGCTCAATCCAGAAAAGATCGTTGTATGTACTGCACCTATTTTGGAACATGCAAAAATTGAAAAGAGTGCTTCAGGGATCATTGGTAAATAAATCGCAACAACATCACCCTTTTTAATACCTCTATTCCTTAGAGCACACGCAACTACCTTTACTTCTGCCCCAAGCTCTCTATATGACACTTTCCTTGTATTTCCACTTTCATTTTCAAAAATATAGGCAATATTATCTGGTTGATTTTTAGCATGTTTATCAATTACATTGGCAATTATATTGCATTTTCCGTTTATAAACCACCTTGTCCATGGCATTCCATTTGATGAATCGAAAACTCGGTCATACTTTCTGTACCATTCTAAATTAAGATCATCACTAATAGTATTCCAGTACCATTCAATATTTTCATTTGACTTTTTCAAAAGGCAAGAATAATCTGTAATTCCGTGTTTTATCATGAAGCGCGAAATGTTACTATTAATCCTTTTTTCCTTATTGGGGGTATATATAAAATTGTTCTTGTTAGCAGACAACTGCTATCTATATTGTCTATCCGCTATATAGTTGTAAAATATTACTTATGTACACCTAAATTTGATGTTTTTATGGATGTTCATCTTCAAATACCTTTTTTATAATGTTTGAATCTATTCATATAAATACTTATGACAATAAATGATTAGGATAGCTTTGTATTTTCTAGACTGTGTTACTCACATCCAAGGATATTATCTCAAATGTATAATTCATTATCCTAAGACATGCTGGCAGAAATTGTATAATGCCTTTATAAGAATTGTAAACAGCGGTGGGGTTATGACGTGTAGATATATGCCAAGATATTCTACTTAAAAGCAAACTTCTACAATGAAACAATAAATGCATATTCTAACAATAAAACAACAATGGACTAGTCCTCTTCATTCCAATATTCTATGGAACAAGATTATTTTCTACGATGCAAGTCTGTCTGCTCAATAGATTAACAGAACAAATACGGGCTATGACTCATTTCTTCCATCACAAGGAACAATATGTCAAGGTAAAATTATAGAAGGCATATTTGAATAGTAGTCATAGTACAATAGGTCTTGGTTACAGAAGAGATACGCTATGACTTCAAAGAATTTCGAAAACATGCTGATAATTTTATCCGTGATTTAATCAAACTAATGGTGGTTTCAAAGATGAATTCTACTGTTAAGAATGTTTTAGCCAAAGACTATTTTGAAAGTTTGACAAAACAAATATCTGGCTGTGATTTGTATGTTGTAAAATATGGTCAACCGATTTTATATATAAAATACAAAGGAATGGAATTTACAGATCAAAAGATTACCTCATACTTCGTTAGAATAAATGATCATGCAGTTGATGTTACAGTGGAATCTATGTTTGAAGATTTTGTAAAAACTTTTGATAATCTGGCGTCCACTCCAGAAAGCAGAGTCAAATGGGGTATAGTCACAGAAAATAGCCCAACGGTAGATCCACTCTTTACACTACTTAACTCATTTGTAGATGCAGTGCATAAATTAACGCTATTGGACCCTTGCAATCCTGATAGCCTTATGAGAAAAAAATTCGGAATTAGAAATGTGAACGTGACAAAGAACTCAACACAGCTAGAATTTTTAATTGACAGTAAACTCAACATATTGGAACTAAATCCGTTTAGAAAAAAAAGGGATCATTCGGTTCTTTTGTTGTTTGGACGTTCTGAAATAGCTAAAACTATAATTTCTCTAATGAAGCAGCAATAATTAGCAGCTTTTTCCTGGTATGTGCACCTGCACACCTCGGTCGGTAACGAACGTAATGAATGTGTTATATATAGATATCAGACGAGGTGCATATCCTCATTTCGCTGAATAGGCGATTGGCGCAGGTTAGTGTCATCACATATTAATACAAAGTAACAACTATATTTAAAATTATGTTGTTAGAATCCACCATTATGAAGTAATGACGCAAGGAAAAGTATTAACACTGATAGAATAACCGTAATTCTGCCAAGCGAAATTATTTTTGATCGAATAGCTTGGATATATACAATGCTAACATTTCCTACAGCAAGTTTTCTTTCTGTTTTTGTATTGAGAATTCTAACATGTATAGCATACGTTGAGAGAGTTGCCACTACTAGAATGATTTTGATCAAAAGAATCATACCATACTCGGTTCCAATAAATGCGCTTGGATTTCCAAAGAATGAACGTGAATTATAGATACCTGTTATTATTAAAATCGCAAAAGATGGCACTGCAATCTTATTAAATTGCCTTCCAATTTTGATCATAAGCGCAACACGTTCTTCTATCGTCTTTGTAATGTTTTTGAGCATAGGTGAAAGAACTATGCCAAGGAAAATTGATCCCCCTACCCATATTGAAGCACAAGTTAAATGCAACCATATGATCAAGCTATCTGCAAGGACCATTCCCTAACCAGTGACCAATCATCTTATATTATTCATGCTGCTAGAAGAAAGGTTTTAATTCACTATTGTTCAGCTAGCATTGAACAGTTAGTATGTTTCTAAGTAGGCGCAGGCTTGTTCTTATTGGAGTAATTGCAGCGATTGCAATTGTAATTATTATGCTTCCACTGATTCTCACCATTACACTCCCAGATGTAAATAAGCTTAGTATAAGTCTCTCAAAGGTAGAAGCTGTACCACCAGACATTACAAATGCCAGTCAAAAGCCCCAGTTAAATGTCTATTTTAATGTGTATAATCCGATTCAACAAGCCTTGACAACATCAAGGATTGACTATCAGTTATTTGCAGATGGCAAGTCATTAGGTAATGGGAGTTTATCCTATGAGGATATTCCACTTAATGGAAGACCCCAGCTTTATTATAATTCCAACTCCACATTGAAGTCATCATTTCAATTAACTTCAAGCGCTGATTCCTCAATTTTCAAGAGAATGTTATCTAACCCTCAAGCAGCAAAACAGATAAAATGGACAGTAGAAGGCATAGCACAGATAGAATCAGGATTTAGCACTGAACCAAAGAAATTTAGTAGTCAACTTTGATTCTAAACTAGATATGTAGTAAGACTGATAGGTTAAATATATTATTAAATTTCTTATTTGTTTAGTTTTTATGAAAAAGGCTTTATATCTTTAACTGCAAATGAAAATCATAATAATTTCATTATATCTAGAGACCAAGTAAGTATATGATCCTAACCAAGTACGATCAGATCTTTTGTGAATGCATTGAGATTAATCACTCTTCCATTGTTGGGCGAATTGACTATAACGCTGTCTTCAATCCTTACACCAAATTTATCTTTTAAGTATATCCCTGGTTCAATTGTTATTGCCATATTTTTTTCCAATACTTCTTGATTTTTCATTCGCAACCATGGTGGTTCATGAACATCAAGGCCAATTCCATGACCTGTCGAATGGGCAAAGTATTTGCCATATCCGCATCTCCCAATCAGATCTCTGCAGGCGGCATCAACTTGATAACACATAACACCATCATTGGCTGCATCTATTCCAGCCTGCTGGGATTGTTTAACAATGTCATATACCTGTTTCATTTCGGATGTAGCTGAAACTAGAGCAAAAGTTCTGGTTGCATCAGCTATGTAGCCAAAATATCTTAAAGTTAGATCTATGACAATCATATCACCTGTCATGAACTTACGATCAGAGACTTCTGCGTGTGGTAAAGCGCTATTTGGACCGCCTGCAATTATCAGTGGATTTAATGTTGATCTGTAAGATGGCGGATTTGCACCCATTTTCATGGCTTCAAAAATTAGTTTTGCCTGTAAATCACGTTCTGACAGTCCGACCCTGATCTCTTCTGTACAGATTTTATAAAGAGCGTCTAAAATTTCAGCTGCTTTTGAAATTATTTTGATTTCTTCTTCATCTTTAATTTGCCGGATCCAAAAGAACAGTTCATTATTGACCATAAATGACTTTCTGCTAACTTTATTTTTGATATCTTCAATAATATAGTAATCACTACAGTCTGTACATGCTGTTTTTCCGTTGATTTCAGAGAGAAGAGTAGAAATCATTTCGCTGCCTCTTTCTGTTGAAATAATCTCACATTCCTTGGATGATGATTGTATAGCCCTATCTACCTCTAAGCTAGGCGTAATTAATTTAGTTTTGTTATCTATACAAATGGCAACCGCTTCCCCCCAAAAATGTGTCAGGTAAAATACATTTTCAGGTTGAAATGCAACTATCGCATTATATCCAATTCTGCTGGCTTGCTCCAAAAGTAATTTAGAACGCCGTTCTTTCATTGCAAAGTATGTTCGAGCCAGTTTTATCACCTTTACTGATCAAAGTAATTATAAATATCGGATGACCGTCTAGGTCTAACTGAAGAAATAGCATGGAATATTTGGTAATGCTTCCTGGCTCTACTAACGTGCCAAACAGGGTTATGAGTGCGATGCTTGCACCTATAATTAATCACAGAGGCGATGATTTTCGTGTATTATACAAGGCTATTGTAGAAAAGACACAACAAGTATTTCAGACAAATGGTGAAATCATTTTATTGACCACGTCTGGAACCGGAGCCGTAGAAGCATCTGTAATTAACATCATTAAGAAGGGAGACAAGGTGATTATTCCTGTTAATGGTGAATTTGGCACGCGGCTTGCAGATTTGATTGATAGTTGGGGAGGCCAGGCAATCAGAATTAAGGCGCCATTTGGTGAAAATCCTCCGTTTGAAAAGATTGAGGAAGCAGCAGATCAAAATAAGGATGTAAAGGCAATATATGCAGTTTACAATGAAACGTCTACTGGCACTACACTCAGATATATGGATAGGATAGGAAAATTATGCAGTAGAAATGGTGCATTTTTTATTGCAGATGCTGTTTCGATTTTAGGCGGCGACGAACTTCCAGTTGATAAATGGAATATAGATATATGTGTAACTGCCTCACAAAAGGCATTAGCTGCTCCACCTGGTGTCTCACCTATGTCAATTAGCTCCCGAGCGAAGAAACATATGCAGTCTAATCCACCGCCAACCCAATATCTTAATCTAAAACGCTATTTCAAGTATTATGAAGAAAATTTTGAAACGCCATTCACTCCCGCCCTTTCTCTCTTCTACGCTTTCAATGAAGCACTTGATATGGTTTTGGAAGAAGGGATAGATGAAAGAATCAAACGGCACAAGATATGCGCAGAAGCCTTCTATGCGGGTCTATATACAATGGGATTAACGCCATTTGCAAAACCAGATGCTCAAAGCAATGTGGTAATAGCAGTTAACTATTTACCGGGAATGGAAGACAAGAAATTCAGAGGCTTGCTTTCAGAACAGTTCAAAGTTCTTGTTGCAGGCGGATTCGGCGACCTAAAAGGCAAAGTATTCAGAGTCGGGTCTATGGGGGAAGTCAACAGATACCATGTGATGAGAACACTGTCATCTATTGCGTCTGCAATTAATATACTTGGTTTAAAGGCAAATCCTGAAGCAACTTCTGTTGCATTAGAAAAAATGAAACCTCTGCAGTGAGGATGCTATCAAATCAAATGTATATCTATTAAACTTAATATAAGGTAATCCAATAGCGAATTTCATGACTTTGGAGAAAGGTTCCCTTGTATTAGTAGATTATACTGCTAAAGTTAAGGATACTAATGAAATTTTCGAAACCACTAACGAAGAGGAAGCAAAAAAATCTGATCTCTATGATCCCACTCGCAGGTATGAGCCTAGGCTCGTATCCATTGGCGAAGGATGGGTTCTAAAAGGATTAGATGAGGCTTTAGCAACTGCTAATTTGGGTGATAAACTAAGCATCGAAATTACTCCTGACAAAGGCTTTGGTGAAAGAGACCCAAATAAAGTGAGGATGGTTCCACAGCGAAAGTTAGGTGAGAAAGCAGATGATGTCAAGGTAGGAGATATAGTCGAAATGAATGAGCGTCCGGGAATCGTCAGACATGTCGGATCCGGGAGAGTTCAACTTGACTTTAACCATAGATTTGCAGGACGAACTTTGGCATATGACATTAACATACTAAAGAAGCTTGAGAGTGATAGCGATAAGATAATGTATTTAATAAAAAGAAGGTTACTGATTGATGAAGAAAAAATAAAATTCAAACTTGAAGAATCAACTTTAGAAATTGAATTGTCAGAAGAAACTTTTCTATCTGAAGGATTGCAAGTTATCAAGCGCGCAATAGCAAATGATATCTTCAAATTTGTACCGCTGAATAATGTCAAATTCATTGAAAGTTACAAGCAATCAACACCACTACAATCACAGCAACAATCAAAGTCTGAAGAAAAACCAGTAAACTCTACTATTGAAAATAAGTCTGCATAATTAAAAATTTGAGTCAATTATGCATCACTGAAGTATCTCCTCTAATAATGTCCACAACCTTGCTCAAGTTTTTATTGCAGCTAGTGATACATGTATTGTGGAGTGTACGATCCAATTGCATCTCCAAAAACCATGGCCATCTATATATCATCACATAATGTGATTCTGACTATGACTACTATGAAAACTTGGCAAACCACTTAGGTCCAAGTTTGAATTGCTACCAGTTCGATTATCAAAACACCCATTCTTAACCGTAATTATATATTCGAGCTACATAAAGAGGAGTTGCTTTTTGTTCAATAGACTCATTACGAAAGCCCAAAAATTGCTTTCAATTAACCTTGAATAATAAACCTAACACGAATATCTAATTACTTTTACTATTCTTCAATACTTCTTAAATGACGTATACAGATTTAGCTAGTTCCAATGCGGATTGTTTATCTAGTTTTAATTTACTAAGAATTGTATATCTATCAGGTCTAAGGGATTGAGCAGTTAGTAACGATTTGACTATTTGATCTTCATTTAATTTGATTTGCTCTGCATTTGTTGGAGCACCCACATTTTCTAACGTTTTAACAATTCTCTCCCAATTAAGACCATGCAGTTTGGCCATCATAATAGTACCCAAACCTACACGTTCGCCATGTAATCCACAATTCTGACCTGCAATATATTCTAGTGCATGACTAAAGAGATGTTCTGCCCCAGAACACGGTCTGCTACTTCCTGCAATACAGGCTGCAACCCCTGCACTGATTAATGCCTCAACGACTGTTCTAATTCCAAATCCGTTTTTTTGAAGTAATTTTTGTGAATCATCCAAAATGATTTTTGCACTCATATATGCAAGATTAGCAGCATAACTTCCGAAGTATTCGTTAGTTTCATCCCTTGCAAGTTCCCAATCTTTAACTGCAGTTAATTTAGCAACTAGGTCCCCACATCCGCTAGCCAACAATCTCAATGGCGCCTGAGAAAGCAAGTGAGTATCAGCTAATACTCCTATTGGGGTATTTACTTTGACTGAATGTGGCTTATCGATACCTCTTATTGAAACAAATGGACTAGATATTCCATCGTGAGAGGCAGAAGTAGGTACACTTACTAATGGTTTATTTAACTTAAATGCCGTCATTTTGGCTACATCAACAGAGCGCCCCCCACCAAGGCCAATAATAAAATCTGGAATAGAGTTCCTAATCCTGGTTTGTAGCTTATTTACTGAATTCATGGACGCATCATCTGCAATGTACCATGAATCTTGTAAAGAATATTCAAAAAGCGATGACTTGCAGGCTGCACCTGCTCTTGTTTTCACATTATTACCTGTTATAATTGCAATCTTTGATGCACTCTCATCTAGATCCGTAATAAAAGAGCCAAGTTTGGAGATTACTCCATCCCCTATCAGTATCTCCCTTGGCAATTCCATTAAATGAGTAGGCGGTGAACTCATCACAAAACTGTATGACTGGGATTATTTATTCATGCAGTCCTGATAAAATAATATTAAATTAACTATTTGAGTTCCACTTTGTACTCATTGATCTAACCTTATTGCTCATCAGTTGTTGATTCATCCAATTTAGTCTGCTCTATTGTTGCCCCCGTGCTTGTGCTTTCGGATTGACTTGCAATTTCAGCAGTAGCATATCCTCTACCAACCTTTGTAATTCTTATTCTAACACTATCTCCAACTTTTGTACCTGCTACAAAGATCACCAAACCCTCAACCTTTGCTACACCGGCGTCGCCTCTTTTACTCATAGATTCGATTTTTACATCAAATTCTTCTCCTACTTTGACTGGCGCGGGTCTGAATGGCCTTGGGCCACCAAAACCTCCGCGCCCTCTTCCTCCATATCCTCTATCACTACGGTAACCAACGTCAGTGCTTCCACTATCACCAAATCCTCCCCTTTGACCACTAGCACGCGAATCTCTATTTTCCAAACTATATCAGTAAGTAGTATAATTGTGCTTAGTATTTCAACTTTAATGTTTATTACTAATTGTCTATGTTTTGTTTGTTCATTCATCTTGGCTTTAAAGCGAAACATTCTTTAAATGGAATCACTCATCGAGGAATGTATTATCTCCACATGATTCATTTTGTGTTAATTAATAACCCAGCATTCAGTGTTTGAAAATATATGCAATATAAAATGCCATCACATGAATCTGCAAGCCAAAATTTTATGGCAGTAATACTGCATAGTCTTCCCAGTGAATCTGCGCTTACCAAAATTGAGTATGAGGGTCCAAGAATTGCTCTTTACTCCAAGAACCCAGGGTATCTAATACAGAATGCACAAGTGGTTTCTAATATGGTCAATACAATAAAGAAAAGAATTGTTGTTCGTACTGATGAATCAATACGGAAATCGGAAGAGGAATCTATTGAAATTTTAAACAAGACTATTCCCAAAGAGGTTGGTTTGATTGAGACTTTCTTTGATCAGGCATTAGGAGAGATTCTGATATTTGTCGAAAAACCTTCATTACTTGCCCACATTACTGAGGATTTTGATAGCGTTGACCTTGTGGAAAAAACAGGATGGAAAGTAAGGGTTAGAAAAGCTCCTCAAGAAATGTCTATAATTAGAAATATTAATAAAATTCTCTACAATACAACAAATAAACGAATTCATTTTTACAAAGAAGTTGGTGAGAAAATTTTTAGAGCAAAACTCGATGAAGTAACAGAAGCTAGTTTAATAACACTAGGTGGTTTTGGAGAGATAGGTCGTTCTTCAATGTTGCTGTCTACTCATGAAAGCAAAATTTTACTCGATTGCGGGATCAATATAGCCAGCAAAGATCCTTTAACCAGCTTACCGAGATTCGACATTACGGGAGTAGGAGTTGATGAAATTGACGCAATAGTTTTGAGCCATGCTCATCTTGATCATACAGGTTTCTTACCTTCCATGTTCAAGTATGGATATAGAGGACCAGTATACTGTTCTGAGCCTACACTACCACTAATGAATTTGTTACAGAGAGAATATATTAAGAATATTGGTGGCACAACAACACTATATTCTGATAGGGATATAGATGATGTAATAATGCACACAATTACTCTTAGCTTTGGAACTGTAACCGATATCTCTCCAGATGTAAAACTTATGCTTAGTAATTCCGGCCATATTCTAGGTTCTGCATCAATTCATTTACACATTGGAAATGGAGATCACAATGTTGTTTATACAGGTGATATGAAATTCGGAAAAATGTCTTACCTTGAAAATGCCTCATGGAACTTTCCTAGGGTCGAAAGCATAATCATTGAAAGCACATATGGTGGTAAAGAAGACGTTTTTCCGCAGCATGGAGAGGCCGATACACATCTTATTGATAGTATAAATAGGACTGTTTCAGAAAATGGAAAGGTGTTAATTCCGGTATCTTCAATTGGATTATCCCAAGAGCTTATTTTCTTAATTAATATGTATATGAGAGCTGGTAAAATTATCGAAACAAAAGTATTGGTTGAGAAGATCATTTCTAATACTACCTCCATATGTGAAGCCTATCCCGAATACCTCTCAAAAGAAATAAAACATATAATTCTGAGAGGTGATGAAAGTCCCTTCCGCTCAAAACAATTTGTAACCGTTGAATCCAATATCCTGGAGAAAGAAGAGCCTGCAATAATCCTAGCTCCATCTTCAATGTTACTCGGCGGGCCATCAGTAGAGTATCTGGGACAAATTTCTGAAGACACTAAAAATAAGTTAATTCTAGTATCGTTTCAGGCAGCAGGGACCCCAGGGAAGATTATTCAAGATGGAAGCCGGCAAGTAATTATTAATGATCGATGCATTAAAATTAATTGTCAAGTTGAGAAGATTGAGGGATTCAATACTCACAGTGATTATAATCAACTAATAGCCTATATCAACAGACTTAGACCAAAGCTCAGACGAGTATTAGTTAATCATGGAGAGCGGAATAAAATACAGAATTTAGCAAGCTCAATCAACAAGATATTCAAAATACAAACCCAACACCCATTAGCGCAAGAGGCAATAAAATTATTATAATTATTCTATTAACCACTTATCATAAAATCAAGATTAAAAGGTGATGCTAGTAAAATCACTCTAGATCATACGATCTGCGCCAAATTTTAACACTTGGAGGTGTCACTACAACTCGCTCTTCACCCAATCTGGCAATATCTCCACCTGTGGACCTAACATATCTGTAAAGTTCCTCAATTATCTTCCGAAGCTCCCCAACATCTTTTTGTGCCAGTGGTGTAACGCGCAAAATAAGAATTATGTCTTTTTTGATTTCATCCTTAATACTGGATATATCCTTAATATCACGTATAGTTATTGCTTTCAAGTAGAGTGGTGATTTTTGAGTTTGCATTGAATTCATCTCTTTATTATTAAACTATAGTTAAAACCCAACAAGATTGTCAGATAGTCATGCTGGTCAAAAGTCATTCACTGACTAGATGATTTTGATTTATAGTTTCTTCTCCAATTGGAGATTTTCCCTTGCTGTATTATCGTTATGATCTTATTTATTGATGCAATCGTTAGGACAATGACAAAATTCTTCCTGAATATTAATTAAAGAAGGTTAGTATTTTATATGAATACAGATTACTTGACATGATTTAAAACGAATATATTTGCCATTAGCTAACTCAACAAATATAGATGACAGCAGATGTGGTTGCAAACTTTGACTCGTTTATATGGGTTGCAGTAGGACTTTTTATCGCTGGCCTCTTCGCAATAATGGTTTACGGAAGATCAAGTTCTAAAGCAAAACAATATCCTGGACAACAAGGAACGTCTTCTGACATTGAATAATGGAGAGGCAGCTACTGCTACTTGCGATTCAACTATTGAGAAATTCAGAAGAGAAGGCTTTACTTCTTTAACGACAATTCAAGAGAAAGCATTGCCAGTTGTCACTAGGAAAATTAACTGCTTGCTTGTCGCTCCAACTGGTTCTGGTAAAACTGAGGCAGCAGTTTTGCCTGTCTTCACAATATTATCTGCTGATAAAGGAAGCCATACAGGTAAGATCCGAGCACTCTATATTACCCCTCTAAGAGCATTGAATAATGATGTATTTAGGCGAATTGTCAAATATGCTGAATCTGAAAAGCTAAGAATAGAAATTCGACATGGTGATACAACCACTACAGCTAAAAAGAAAATTGTAGAAAATCCGCCTGATATTTTGATCACTACTCCTGAATCCCTCGCAGTAGTACTGACAGGCAAGAAAATGCTTGACGCTCTAAAGGATCTGGAATGGATCATAGTTGATGAAGTCCATGAACTTGTACCAAATGAGCGTGGTGCACATCTATCAATCGGCCTTGAGAGATTAGAGGCGGTAAGTTTGCAGCAGGTTACAAGAATCGGTCTCTCTGCAACCTTAGGTAATTTAGACGAGGCTGCCAAATTCATCTCTGGAACTAGCAGAAAATATGCAGTGATCGTAGACAACTCTGCAAGAAAATACGATATTGATGTTAAATTCGTAAAGGGTTCAATTAATAACGTAGCTCACTTTGTGATAGAATATATAAAATCAAATAAAATAGAGGGATCAGTATTGCTATTTGCAAATACACGAGACGAGGCTGAATATATAGGCACCATATTGAAAAATCAAAATGATATCAAAGTAGATGTACATCATGGATCTTTATCTAAGGACATACGGGAAGAGACAGAGGGAAGATTAAGAGAAGGTATTGTGGATATAGTAGTTTGTACTTCATCACTGGAATTGGGTTTAGACATCGGCTCAATAGAACTAGTGATCCACTATGGCTCACCAAGACAAGTTTCGAAGTTAATGCAAAGGATTGGACGGAGCAGACACATGCATGGAAATTCCGCAAAAGGTTTGATTGTAACAAATAATCCAGATGATGGAATAGAAGCACTAGCAATTGTCCAAAGAATGAAAAGACAATCAATTGAAGAACAGTTAATGCATAACGGGGCTCTGGATGTTGTAGCTCATCATCTAGTTGGGTTGGCCTTACAAAAGAGAGATCTAATTAGACTTGAAGATGCCTTTGATCTTATAACAAGGGCATACCTGTTCTCAAGAATTAGTTTTTATGATATTGAAGGATGTCTTGAAATTCTAGACGCTAGCCGTATAATCAAGTATGACAGAAAAGATAGATCATATAAACTAAGGCTGAAGGCGTATAAATATTATTTTGAGAATCTGTCTATGATTCCGCATGTTTTAAAGTTTGAAGTTGTAGATTTCATTAGTAGACGTAAAATTGGAATGTTAGACCAGCAATTTGTAGGTGATTATGGAGAGAAAGGAAATGTCTTTGTATTGAAGGGTTCACAGTGGAGAATTATCTCAGTTGATGATGTCAGAATGCAAGTAAATGTTGAACCCTTGCAAGGCGTGGCAATAAATATTCCTTACTGGGTTGGAGAGATGATTCCAGTAGATTATAAAACTGCCGAGCAAGTTGGCGTTATACGTAACCAGGCTGCGAAGAAAACAATAAAACTTTTCACTTCTATCATAGATGATACTGTTAATTCCTTAAAGGTGGTTCCGGATTCAAAGAATATTGTAATAGAAAGTTCGATTGCAAGAAACGTAGTAGTGATTCACTCAACGTTTGGTTCAAAAGTAAATAATACCTTAGCGTCTTTGCTATCAACAATACTGTCATCCAAGCTAGGCTACATAGTGGAAACAAGATCTGATTCTTATAGAATTATGTTAACTTCAAATGCAAGAATACGGAAAGGTAATGTTGAATCCAGTTTTAACGACACTTATGACTTCGAAGCAGTTATTGTCACTTCATTTACCGGAACCCATCATATTAACTGGAAAGTTTGGATGGTCGCAAAAAGATTCGGTATGGTTAGCAGAGAAGCATTATATGATAAGAAAGCAGCACGCTTGATTTATGATAGATATGCAAAGACCCCCATCAGCAAAGAATCCATCAGGGAACTGCTACATGATAAATATGAGATTTCACAAACACAAAAAATCTTAATGAGTTTAAAAGATGGAAATATAAAACTTCATTGGTTTGATATAGACGAATTCTCGGACTTAGCTAAACCGATTCTTGAGCATTCTACAAAATTCTCTGCAATGCCACTGAGCATAGAAAAAGGTGTCATTGAACTTGTGAAGGAAAGATTAGAAAAAACAAAGCATAGGTTAATCTGTATTCGATGTGGAAAATGGGAACGAACTATGGAAACAAAAGAAATGCCAGAAACTATTTCCTGCTCCAGATGTGGATCTAAATTAATCACAACTACCTTCTTGTCCGATGATGATTTAACTAAAATTATTGTTAAAAGACTCACAGGAAGCAAATTATCTAAGGATGAAAACCATAAATTTGATCGCGCATGGAAAGTAGCATCGCTTATTAATAATTTCGGCAGAAGGGCATTAATTGTGTTAGCTGGTTATGGAATAGGTGCAGATACCGCAGCGCGTATTCTACGCAATTATGTTGATGATGACCAGATATATCGAAATATATATGAAGCTGAAAGACAGTATGTAATGACTCGTAGATTCTGGAACGATTGATATTTTGAATTGTATTATAATTACTGGTGGATCATTAACTAATGGATTAAAGGTTAAATTTGCTATTATTGTCTTAATAGTGTCAAAAGAATCGACTATCACTGTGGGTTTCGATCTTGTATTTGGGTGTGTAACTTTTAATATTATCAAATGAATATTGAGCCTATTGATAGTTGTTTATGCCTCACTAACTTACCACACTGTTACTTTACAATTTATATCTCGCAAATTATAAGAATGGTTATAGTTGGAGAAAGATATATCGATAAAAGCCGATGTGTCCAAAAATGAACAAGTTACTTCAGAAATAGATGGAGATGCTAACACTACTATTAAAGTAACAGAAAAAGATATAGTATCTGCCAGCAAGACTGGACAGGTATTAATTGGAAGAGAAGATTGTGGTGATGATGACAAGTATTTATCTGATGGCAAAAGCTTACACATGAATGATGGCAAAATCCTCTCATTATTACACCAGGAAACTGGAATGAATTATTATTCCTTCACAAGCCTAATGCGTAAGTTGAACCTTCATCAACAAAGCCTTGCAAGGGCCTTAAATAGGTTACAAGATGTAGGATTAATTGATAAATCTAACAAGGGTTATGCATTAACCAAAACCGGAATATTGATGCTATCAAAAAGTAGTATAGTAAGACACATGGATAAAACTAGAAAAGGAAAAGAATACGTTCAGCTATTTCAGACATTTATTGATATTAAAATAAGGGCCAAAGAGATAGTGAATAGTTTAATAGGAAAGTGGTTCAAAAATCTTCGCTGGGGTGGCTTAATCGAAAATGAAACGGAATGTGTGCTTCAATGGATAAGTGATGATAATTCATTTCAGATCAACTTAAGAGTGATGTCCGGATATATTATGATAGAGACCAATGCTACTTCAGATAAGGAAAAGATTGAGGCAATGGCTGGCTCCTGTAGAATATTTGAGCAGATCATTAGAATATTGCAAAACAGATTTATGGATACGGTTTTCTATCCTATAAATATTACTTACACTTTATCTAGGCAAAATAATTAGAATCATCTAATAGAGCATCTATATATTTTTAACAGTAGATCTACTGGTCCTGTTAAGTTAAGCAAAAGATAACGTCTATAGCTTAATTTGATTATACAATATGAGGTATGTTTGAACGTGAAAGGACCAAACCTTATGTTATAAAATATGCATTATTATACCTATATTTTCTTGGGTTGAGCCTTAGAAGTACATCTATCTAAAGATATAGAACCATTTATTTGCCAATAGGAGCTATGTTTCAGTGTGGTACTGGGTACAACAGCAGTTCAATCCCAAACGGATCTATCCATCAAAAAGGAAAAAAGGTACCCGCATTCATAATAGATGAAACCCGGATACAGATTGGCTATAATAACGAAGCATGGTTATGGTCGCATTAGAACCTATTCACGCACAACTTCTTGGCGTTTATTTATATATCTAGACATAGGAATATGCTTGTTACAGAATTATTTCTTAAATCACATAATAAAATTATATGGTAACATACATATACAGTATAATATTCAAATGGCGGCCCTTGGTACCCTGAAGCATGAAATTCTCTGGGCCTTGAACACAAATTACACTCACCATTTGAAAAGAACATAATCGAAAGAGCTATGGAATATGTTAAGGATAGGACAGAGATCTTTGATGACTATTATTATCCTTGCATAAAGGAAGATTGTAATTTGAAACATGTTTACAACTGGATAGGACTACTATTTGTCTTCATGTATAATAATGCAACAAGAGTCAGCATCAAATTTACTGTTAATTCATTTGATTGGAGGTGACAACGCTTAACTTAACAGGACCGATTTACTTTTAGATAAAGATATATAATAAAAGATTGTTTTAACCTTCTGGCCACCAGGTCACAATCTTGGCAATATCGTGATTTATTTAAAAGTCAATTATTTGATCATAGTAGAGATTGCTATTAAGTTAGATCATAGTGATTCCTATACTTGCAAAATCTATTGTTCTTATTGCCGTCTATTAATTGACTTATGTACTTAGAACCTTTGATGAGCTACACTAATTATACTATTTCTAGAAATTAGAATATCATAATATAAACGTGATGATTATAAGAGATTAGATTGATATGACTAAAATTATAGAAATATTCTAATTTCAATCGTTGTACTCGTTGAGTTAGTTATAGTTCTAGAATGAGTTGGTATTAAAGAAATTCCTTTCACTAAGGCTTATTGTTGGAGAATATTATACTGCTTGTGATGACGACTTTCTGGTTTTCGTCAATCCCGGTAGCCTTTTTAACCTTAATAAGGTTCTTAAAAAATAGAAACCTTTTCATTGAAAAGGATCTTCGACGTATTCCTAATGATCCAGTAATAATATTTCAGATAACAACCCGCTCTGCAACAAAGACACCTGTTGTAAACAGAGGAATTAAGTCAATAATAGATTCTTCACTCAAAATAAAATACTATGACTATTTGATTTCTATTGTCAGCGATGACCCTCAAGATATCACTACATTAAGTTCTATCAATGATAACTGCGAAGTCATTATAGTAGATAAAAAATTTGTCACATATGCAATCAAGAAAGGACGAGCTTTACAATATGCTGTAGAATATCGTCGTAAGCTTGGGAAGAACACATCAAAATATTGGATATTCCATATGGATGATGAGAGTTATGTAACGAGCCAAACTATTCTTTCACTCCTTAAGTTTATCAGAGAAAGCAATGCAATTGCATCTGAAGGTCCAATATTTTATCCTTTGAAGTTTGAATCAGCAAATTTTTTAACAGCGATTGCTGAGTCTGTAAGACCCTTTACATGTTATGATTGTGTATCTCAAATGACAAACCCTCCTCCATTACACATGCATGGAAGTAACTTGCTAGTTAGATCAGACATAGAAGATTCTATTGGATGGAATTTTGGACCTACTCTCGCTGAAGACCAATTTTTTGGTTATAAAATTTACGAGAAATATGGCTCAAAATCCTTGGGCTGGCATGGAGGGATACTACTTGAGCAGCCTCCACTCAATATTAAAGATCACTTTATGCAAAGGCGTAGATGGGTTCTTGGGAGTCTACAAAACATAAACAAATTTCCTATCATACATAAATTTAAGATGATGTTTAAGTTAGTAACATATTTTTTGGGTTTTGTATCTGGTGTTACTTCCATAATTCTTTATATTCATAACCAAGTTCCAAACCTGCTACTATTGTCCTCAATCAATGAAATTAATCAAAATGTTAACTTAGATACAACAATGTGGTTTGACAAATTAATGAATATATTTTCGTCCCAAACAATAGTACATACGTTAGTAAATGGTAGTCCTATTGAAGTTGCTGTCGGTTCAATGTTGCTATTCACCTCTCTTATGTGGTTGTTGTCATATCAGATAGGACTGTTTCTGAATCTACAATATTCAAAGATTGGATGGCCAAAAAAGATGTTGTTTCATTTGCAAGCTCTTGTATTATGCATAGTTATAGGACTGATTGAAACATTTCCGGCATTTTGGGCAATGATTGAATTCTGTATTAAGAATAAAATTAATAAGAAAAAAACAATCCAAGTTTATGACTTTTATGTCATCAACAAATAATAGATAATAATCTCTTCTAAACAATAGCGTAAAGAGATATTTGATATAAAAATCAGTAAAAAGGTAAGCATGTAAAGAAATAAGTACAAAACAGTTCCCCTTTACTCTTCTATCAAAAATGATCTACTATTGCAGATTTGATTTCAACGTTTATACCTGCCTCTTAGATAGCAATCTAGTGAAATCCCATTATTTTTATCGTCTTGAAGTTGATTAATAACTTGTGCTTTACCTGCTTAATAGCGGACAATTCTTTTTTCTCCTGGTACTATCTTATTAGATGGCAGGTTTACGTTCGTGTAAACTAGATACATGTAGATTTTGGTTTCTAAAGTACATGTTATTGAAGTATGTGATTATGTAACAGCCTGATCGCAATGCGATGATATTATCTACAAAGTGAATGAAATATAATAATAAACATCGTGAAGTTCACAATTTTCTATTAAATCAACACTTAAATTATTAATGTTTTGTACTAACTGTAAATGTTTGAGTTAACGAGCCTCATGATGGGGATTGTTAATAGCGCCGAAGTTATAATTATTGTAGTCATAGTTGTGATACTGTTTTTTGGTATAAAGAAAATTCCTGATCTTGCCAGATCTCTTGGAAAAGCATCAACTGAATATGAAAAGTCTAGAATCGAAGCAAAAAAAGAGATTCAACAAATTAAAAACCGCAGTAAAACGAATATCGACAGAGAAAAGCTTGAATCAATAGCTGATACACTGGGAATTGATTATTCAACCAAAAATGATGAAGATTTGAGGGCGTCTATTGAAACGGAAATTGACAGGGACAAAAATTAATAAATAGATATGAATAATATATCTTGTCATATCCTTTTTCTCTAAAACCGCTGTTACAATTATTTGTGAGGTCATACTGTGAAGAATGATTAGTAGGGAGCAGGTTACAAATATTGTCAATCAATACAACTTGAAGAACATCACCATTGGTACAATAGGAAGCCACTCAGCATTAGATATTATGGATGGCGCTAAAGACGAAAATATAAAGACCCTTTGTATATGTCAGAAAGGTCGAGAGATTCCATATCAGAGATTCAAAAGGCTCACTGATGAAATCATTTTGCTTGATCGGTTCTCAGATACCGTGAACAGTGAAAATCAAAAAAAATTACAAGAGTTGAATACTATAATGATTACTAATCGTGCCCTTACTGCTTATCTAGGCTATGACAATATTGAAAATAATCTGAAGATACCTGTATTTGGAAACAGGCTGCTGCTGAGAGCTGAGGAGCGCAATACGATAAGAAACCAGTATTATCTTCTTGAAAAGGCAAGTATCAGACATCCAAAGATTTACAAAAACCCTTCTGACATTGATGGACCAGCACTAGTCAAAGTTCAAGAAGCAAACCGTAAATTAGAAAGGGCATTTTTCATTGTGTCCTCTCATGAGGATTACAGGAGAAAGGCAAAGTTAAAGGTTGAACAAGGGCTTATTAATGAACAAGATCTTAAATCTGCTATTATTGAGGAATATGTAATTGGGACTTACTTTAACTTTAACTTTTTTCACTCTCCATTAACAGGCGAAACAGAGTTTTTAGGAATAGAAAGAAGACTGCAAACTAATCTACATGACTTTACGACGTCATTACCCGCGAGACAGCAACTCGAAATTGATATTGAAGTACAGAATATTGAAGTAGGCCATACTCCGGCGAGCATACGTGAATCATTACTTGAAAAAGTATTTGAAATAGGAGATAAGTTCACTGCAACAGTCAAGAGAGAATATTTTCCCGGAATCATCGGACCAATTTCATTGCAAAGTATTGTCACATTAGATTTGAATTTAGTGGTATACGATGTGTCGTTGAGGGTTCCAGGTAATCCGATTATGGCAACTACGAGCCCTTATGCGAAATACTACTATGGTCATACTATGGGTGTTGGTCGAA
The DNA here is from genome assembly GCA_019246625.1 of Nitrososphaeraceae archaeon. Taxonomy (GTDB): domain Archaea; phylum Thermoproteota; class Nitrososphaeria; order Nitrososphaerales; family Nitrososphaeraceae; genus Nitrososphaera_A. The sequence continues at coordinate 6,701 of JAFAQB010000246.1, read as the reverse complement.
GAATTGCAATGGAAGTCAAAAATGCAATAGCACAAAAGAGACTTACAGAAATAGTAACCTAGATGGTAATCATTGTTCGATTGCTTCTTCGAATAAATTCTTCCTTACTTTGATTGGTGCGTCATAATATGCTGCTAAAGCGATTGAATCTGACGCACGATAATTCCTTAATATCAAATATTCTTTTCTGCTTTTGAAATATAGATTTGCACGGAGAACAGAACCACTTTGGTAAACTCTAACTTCCATTAGCAGTAAATCTTGCATAACAGCTATCTCTTCAACTAGATTGTAGATAGTTGGTATAGTATTTTTATCACCTTCTTGGAAGCGTGAGATATGCCTCGCAACTTCACCTGAAAACGCACGCATTGGGAATTCTTTTCCATCAAATGTCTTTAGAATAACAATGCCTTCTAAGCCCAACTGATCTGCAAAACCAACATAACTTATTTTCACTTGTATATATTCTTCGTCTTCTTCTGGAAAAGCATTAGGCATGATAACGATATACATTGCTAAGAATTAAGGTTTGTCGTCATATTAATTGCTATGTAAAAATGATTTTCGCTATAACTTTACTTCTCACTTTTATTGTGACTTTAGCAGTTTAACAACCACCAAGTTCAATCCAAGTATTAGCATTACAAAATGGACATTGTTTGAGATGACTTAATTAATTGAAATCCATTATTGTTCAACGTGCTGGATTCTATAAAAATTCATATCTATTGTATGTTTATCATTAGAGCAGCAACTCCAAAAATAATTTTTAAAAATTCCATAAGCTATAACTTTAATAATACAAATTATATACATGCTGAAATTTCAGAGTATGAAATTTAATTTCCCTTAGCGATTGTTATTTATTAACGAAATGCAAGCACGAAAAAGATCTAGTTTGTTGGGGTTGTCAGAGTAATAGGTAGACCTCGCTGCATCATATATGCAGACAATTTATTTTTTATATTCTTAGGATTTGGTGCAGAGGAAACTGTTACATTGCTTCACCATTTCAAACCTTGTTCATTGCAATAGGTGTCCCAGTTTTGTTAATTACACTGTTCTTTCGCATGTGTTAACCAGGCAAGATCTTCTGCCTGTAAGTCAATGTGATCTTTCTTCTCTGTTAGTTAATTTTGCAATCACATTTTGCTCGAACGTTGGTAACGCCTTTGAAATACTATCCAAATACATCTGTACATGTGGCTCCGCGATCCACATCCTTTCATTTTCAAACAGATAACCATATCTTTGCGAACTGCCTATCTTTTCACGTGCTCTAAGAATGTCAAGATATTTTGTAGATATGGTAGATTCATCGAATCCATGTTTTCTAGCTACTATATCAAATACATTGTGCATGCCTGAGCCATGCTGTGCCGCTTCCTTCATACGATATGCTATATTTCTTGGAATGCCTAGTTTCTGAGCAAGTCTTCTATGTACATGTTTACCAAAGGAGTCATCCCTAGATTTTACATTCAATTTCATATCCATCTGCATTGAAACTCTAATTACTTCCATATCAAGAAAGGGTTCGCGCATCTCAATGCTATGGGACATTGCGATTTTATCTTCTCTCTCAAGAGTCTCTCTGTAAAGTAAAAGCAAATCTTCTGTCATATGTTCCCGTAATTTTTGATAACCTTCTTTTTCGACTACTTTGGTATACCAGGAATATCCTCCAAAAAGCTCGTCTGCTCCCTGTCCAGTAAACATTACCCTAATCCCGTCTTCATGTGCAAGCTTTATTGCAGAATATACTGGAACGGCAACCTCTACCTGTCCAGCATTTGTATCTTCGATCACATTGATAATCTCTGGAATTATTTGCTCTACTTCATCATGAGTAAGTTCATTAACTCTTAGTTTAAGTTTGAGTTTCTTTGCTATCTGCCGTGCAAACACAATATCGCTAGAACCTTGAATACCGCCGGTATAACAAATAACTTCACGTACCATTTTCTTTGCGAGCCAAGCAATAATTACACTGTCAATACCTCCAGAGAAAATTATTCCAACTCTGTCAAAGTCTTGTGTGCGCTTTCTCATAGATGCTACTAATGCTTTTTCATATGCGCTAATAGCGGAAGCCATTGTTTTGTAAGCTACTCTCATTGAATGGGTTGGAGGATGAGCTACTTTGAAATCTTGCAATAAACCATTTGACGTGATAATTATCGTGTGTCCAGGTAAGACACATTTTGTGGGCTCTTTTACTCCTACTTTCCAAAGTGCTTTACGTTCAGATGCAAAAGCAATAAAATTATTATTGTCACCATAGTAAATCTGCCTTACGCCCATTTTATCTCTAACCAAAGCTATCGTTCCTGTTGCTTCATCTTTGATAACAATACCATAAACACCATCAAGTTCAGCAACAGTTTTCTTAATTGCATAAAGTAAATCATTGTTTTTGATAAAATGATCTTCTAGTAGGTGAACAATAACTTCACTGTCTGTTTGAGTATCGAATTTATGATATTTAGATAGCCTTTTTCGAATTTTTTTGTAGTTATAAATCTCACCGTTATGTTCCACAGTCCATCTCTGATCGCAGCTACGAAAAGGTTGCTGTCCGCAAGTGCCACCTACTATTGCAAGTCTTAAATGTCCCAAAGCACTACTTCCAGAAAGTTTATTATATTTCAAATTTTCAAGTGAATCTGACTGTATAACAAGGTCGTTAGCTGCTATTCCTGCTCCATCTGGGCCACGATTTACCATGCAAGAAAGCATTGGCTCAATAAGCGGTACAACATTTTCGCCTTTCTTGCTTAATATGCCTACTATTCCACACATATCGATATATCTTCTCCAAATTTTATGAAGAGCAGGTTTTCCCATCTTGAGCGATAGGATACCATCTCAGACACAAATCACAATATAATTAGTCATAATGACTTAAAAGCATTATACATGGAGCTTTTACAATAATTCAAGTTTAAAGTTGATTTAGACTTATTGGTCTATTTATAGAAAGATTATTGGGTTACTTGGTCTAGATGCATTGTGTATATCTCAATAGCAATTGGTTTTTCATGGAATATAACTTATTTTAACTTCTATTTTCTTTAGTTTATAATGATTGCTCCATATTTACTACCTATTTGATCATCATATAATAATTATGCAATATCAGTACCTACTAGTAATAGGCAGTACATTGATTGCTGTACAAACGACTTGTTGATGAGGGTCACAAAACTACATAATACAACCAATAGAATGGAAAAGATATCTATTATCCAACATTATCATTACCAAAAGGAACGTGATTTACCTTCAAAGACAAGTGATTTGCTTTACAACAGCATTTTATCGATACTATTATTTGCTCTTTTCAGTCATGCACTTACCATTCGAATGATAGTTAGCTGTTGCCTCTGCATGTGATGGTAAATCATTATGGTTTCCAATGCGGCACTCTTTATCGGCTACTTTGTAGAGCACTGATGGTTAGGAATTGAAATAAATGCCAATTCCGTGGTTTTATCTAGCCAGAATGAACAAAGCTTGTTGCCCGGTTATGAAGAACGTTTGCAAATTGATGCGTGTCTATATCTTTAAAAGGACTAATTTTCTGTAGCACAGATGGTTCTCCACCTTCATCTAATACTCCTCTGCCATGCAGCTCCTCGATCACCTTCTCCCTTAATCTTGGAGGACAAATCTTACTATAGTAAATGCATCCGAGGGATCCATTGAACATTTCTTTTAAATGAAGATCTCCCTTTTCTTCATGGAAATGTGGATTACGTGTTTCGACCTGCATCACTTCAACTCCTTTGTCCATGGCTTCCTGATTTTCAGTCGGCACAATTCCTCCAAATTCTTCTAGTATATTTACAATTTCATAGGTCTCTACCGAAAAACCTGGAGAATAAGTTAAAAGTTCTGCTAATTTCATCGACATACAATGCTCGCCTGAATTTCCAGTGCGCATGATTTCAGTCTCAAAGCCAGTATAATACGATATTAGTGAATTAAGATATTGGTTTGTTACTTCAGACACTCTTCCCCATTTTGAAAAGTATAAGCCAGTCTCTGAAACTTTCGGCTTGTAAATCCATGATATACGAACCATTGTATAAGGAGTATTAGACATGGAAATTCCTGAGGCAAATATTTTTACATATTCATTTACCGCTCCAGGAACATAATTGTCAGCATCAATAAATCCGACATATTCTTTTTCTGCCATCTTAGCAAGTAGCATTCCAATCATCATTCCTTCAGCTTTACCATTTCTGACTGTATCGTCAGGGGCAATTATGCTGGTATAACCTACTTCTTTTAGTGCATCATATAATCCAGGATCCTTTTGATGCAATATTAACGCATTTTTTCCTACAAATCTATTGAATTGTTCAAGCGCCTCCTTTTCCAATTTGTATCTGTCCACAGGTTGTCTTGGACTATTAGATACGATAATTGTCAAGCAATCATGGGGGATTCCACTCAATACTCCTTCAAGCAACTTTAAACGCTCTCCTTTAATTGGAATGACAATAGCTATTTTCCTCTCTATTTCAGATATCTCTTCGTTTCCAATACTCCTAATAGTTTCAGATGTTGTCCTACCACCATTAAATCCTGAGTCCAATTCGTATACACGCTGAACTCCGTGGAGACTTATCGCTCCAAACCTTTCAGTGTATCTTGGTAGGTCAAGTTTCAATACAAGTTAGAACAACTATTTGTTTATAACGCTTTTTATTATCAATTTTACAATTCAGAATAAGAGGAAATTCAAAAGAAAACAATTCATGAAAAGTCTGGGAATGAAGATTACTCCATATTCTAACTCGTGGATTGAATAATTATTGGATAATCGATGAAGGGTTACATAAGAAGTATAAACAAATTACATTTATTATATATTGTATAACGAATGCATTTTCGCCATTGCTGTCTTAGACAATACCTGGTTTCTTCTGCATAATTAAAATAAATCTTGCAATTCAAAGTTCAACAAGATCTTTTTTATTCCTTGTCTATAAATTCGTCATAGCCTGGTGGTTCTGGATTTAAACCTTTTCTCTTTCTTATGTCTGTAACCAAATTTTTGAATATCGATTGTGGAACAGGTTGCCATGTCTTAAAATAGGTATTCCACATAGCTTTACCGGCTGTTCCTCCACGCATAACTTCTGATAGGTCAAATGTCTCTGAGGCTGGTATTTCACCTTGTATAATAGAGGTTAAACCTTTTTGTTCTACATTAAGTAACTTACCCCTTTTAGCGGACAGTATGCCAGCCACAGTGCCAATTTGTTCCTGCGGACATTTAATCTCTATACCAAGTATGGGTTCAAGCAAAACTGAATTTGCAACCAGCATTGAGCCTAACATAGATCTTCTTGCCGCAGGCATTAATTGTGCTAGGCCCCTATGAGCTGGATCCTCATGTGGGACAAAGTGATGTAAGATAAATTTTAGACCCCTTACTGATTCATGGGCAATTGGGCCTGAATGGACTACATCATCAAAACCTGACCTGATAGAGTCCATCGATTCTTGTATGAATTGAACTCCCTTTGTTTCATCGATTAGTATATTACCGCCTATATCTATTGCAGCAACATTTTTTGCTTCATCTGCATTCCAGCCTTTCTCTCTGAGAATCCTTGCCATTTCCTTTTTGTCCATATCTTCTTTGATGTGGCCAGTCTTTATCATTTCGATTATATTCTCGTCAAGTGGCTCTACGCGCATGAAAATTTTATTATGTTTGTTAGGCGACTTACTCATGACTGGGCCCGCTTTTGTGCGAATAGTCTCTCTATAGTTGATCAACGGTTGACTAGTGGTAATACTAAGACCTGCTTCTTGCAAAAGTGACGTGGCAATTTCAAGATGTAATACACCCATCCCAGCCATGAGAGTTTCACCTGTTTCTTCGTTAATCTTGACAATGAGATTCGGATCTTCTACCGTAATTCTGCGTAGCGCTTCAACAAGTTTGGGTAGATCTTTTGGATGCTTTGGCTCTACTGCAATTGTGACTACTGGTTCTGAGACATACTTGATTGATTCAAATGCTGGAATACTTTTAACAGTCGAAATTGTTTCACCAGCAACAGCATAATCAAGACCAAGCAAAGCAGGAATATTACCTGCAGGTAACATATTTACTACCTCTCTGGTATTACCCATGTAGATATTTACCGACTGAATCTTTCCTGGCCTTTTTGCATCAACCAGGTATACTTCATCACCATCTTTGATGGTACCAGAGAAAAGTCTGCCTGTTGCAATTCTGCCGGCCTGTGGATCAACATTAATTGTGGTAACCATCATCACTGCTGGGCCTTTTTCATCGCATGCTAAAAGCGATTTTCCAATATCTGATTCTAAATCACCTGGCCAAATTTTGGGGATCCTGTATCTCTGGGCAATATGAGGCGGCGGATGATGTTGTACAACCATTCCCAAAACTGCTTCATGCAATGGTGCTCTATCTGAGAGTGATTTTATAGCATTAGAGTCAGTCGAAGTGTAAGCATCGTAAACATCCTTGAAGCTAATTCCTTTCTTCTGAGCAACTTTGAAATTAAATCCCCATCTATCTTTTGCAGAACCAAATGCAACGCTGTTTCCCTGTATACTAACTTTCCATCTTTCTTTGAGTTCTGGTTCAGCATAAATATCAATAAGTCGGTTGAATTCGGCAATTATATTTGAAAGCCATTTTT
>JAFAQB010000235.1 GCA_019246625.1 Nitrososphaeraceae archaeon | reverse complement strand
CACCCTTCTTTACAGTCATAGGGTTGGGATTATAAGATGGATTTCCTTGAGTGGAAGCGCCTGCTGGGATAGTGAGAGTGGGTCCAGAAGCTGCAGTAGTAGTAGCAGCTGTTGTTGATGATGAACTTGCGCCGCCAGTACCAGCAGCAGCAGAGATGGTTGTTTGATTAGTGGGCTTGTAATCATAGCCTGTTGCTGTCGCTGGTTCAACAAACAGGTTCGCTCTCATGTTGTAGTGAAGAAGACCGCAGTATTCTCTACATTGAATTAAATACTCTCCAGGCTTATCAAACATATTCCATACGGTGTTAACTCTGCCTGGGACTGCATCCATTAGTATAGTAAAGTCAGGAATATTAAATGAGTGAATTACGTCTTTGGAAACAGTTTCAAATCTATAAGGGACGCCGGCTTTAACATGGAGCTGGCCAATTTCTTGTGTTCCATTAGCATGCTCAAAGGTCCAGAACCATTGCTGACCTATAGCTTTAATAGTTTGGGCTTGAGGGGGAACAGCCTCCAATTTGTGCTCAATATTCCAAGCGTCTGCTCCCACCCATACAAGAAGAGCGACTACTGTTCCCACATAAATCCATTCATACATAGCATGACCCATTAACGATGCACACCTCCAACTGGTTCTCTAGGCATATTCTTTTTGTTCGATTCTCTAAAACGCCACGCTACATAAATGATGGAGCCTTGAACAACTGCACCCACAACAAATGCCGCAACCATTCCTCTATAGAACAGGGCCCAGATTTCCACTCTTCTGTCAAGAATTTGTTGAGGTTGAGAAGAAGATGCTTGTCCAAAAGCATGACCAACAATAAAACTCAAAACTGACAATGCTGCAAGGGGAACAAATACTGTCAAAAGCAAACCCCACTTTGAATTTGATAATATCATATAGTTCTTCCTCTCCCTCTCCATTTCCTTCTGTCCAAATTAAGTCTTATCATCTAATTTAAGGTTTTTGAAAATATTGTCAAGATAATCTTCATGTAACCTTGCATTTTGTTCACGAATTAATTGATAATGCTCGTAAAATAACATAAATTTTCTCCTATAATATTAATATTATAGGAGCAAACAAAATCCTTATTCTACTGAAACCAATTGACTTTTTAATTTTCTTCTTTCAGATCCCATAAGGTATATTATCCCTATCACTAAAGATATCTCAAGGGATTTATCTAATATCCCACTTAAGTCGATATCTTCTGGAACGTTATTAGGAGATAGTGGCGGCGGAAGGATAACGGAATAGGCATAAAGTCCAAGTAACACTGAAGTTCCAATCAATCCAAATAGATTGACTATGACAGTCTTGCGATAATACGCCTTTGCAGGTTCCCTGCTTTTGCCTGCTATTGACTCCTCACTAATAGTAAGTAGCACGTACAAAACACTATAAGCGATCTGCGTGGCTCCAGCTGTCAACAAGAATATACTATACTCAATTCTAAGACCACCATGTTCAGAATAGACTACTAGATGAACAATACCTGCCGCAACAGCTAGTAGTAGGACAATATATTTTAAAACCTCATTTTTTGTCAAATTTGGATAAAGGGCACTTTTTCTTCGACTTTTGTATGTGAACCCTAAAACTGAGCCAAATATGACAATTATTCCGCCTACTCCTGCAAACACAGCTCCCTCAAAGAAATTACCAAAATTGTTCGACACATTAACATTAAAGATTGCTCTTGTACAATTGCAGTTTGAATTGTCACCTAAATCAAATCTCGGAGGATCTATTCCATAAAGATTCACCTGACTTGCAGCATTAGCTATACTGATAACTATTTGATAGTTTCCCACTTGTGGAAATGTGTAGTAGAGATCAAAATCCCCACTATCATGCTTCGTCCACGGATAAACATTTACCCTCTCCCCTGTGCTTGCCAGATAAATTTCTACCATGGCTACAATATTGTATACATCATTACCATTAGTGTCTTGTATGCTAAAGCTAATTTTGGTAGGCTGTCTAGGAAGGGCATATTCAGGATCAACTTGTTCATTTATATAGTATTTTCCTATTCCCATTCCACCTGTATTATAATGGGCCAAGTGAGAAAAATGTGCATATGACCTAGGCATTGAAACTAAGAGACCACAAATTAGAATCAAGGAACCAATCAAGAATAAGCGAGTATTTTTGCAAACACCTTTTCCAACGGGTGTTTTTCTAAACATTATTGTTTTCATATAGCAAAGCGATTATATAATTTTAGTTAAAAATAAATTATGAAAGATGTTAGGTTGCGTTTAGCAATCTCCATTTATTAGAAATGCTTTTTAGGATACAAACTGAATATACACATGGTCGTCATTACTTTGATAAAAGCAAGACAGAGTGAGCTATCGATCAATCACTCATTTATATAACGATGAATGCCCATTACGTTGACACCAGATAAGCTATAAAGGCTACTCTCGTGTTTTAAGATTGTTAGAGATGCATTTGTCATATGCCAATGATAAAGGGCCTCAGCTTTTAAATCTAATAAAATAGAAATCGCAGCTTTGATTGGATCAAGATGAGTGATAAGCAATACATTTTTGTCTTGATGTTTTTTTATGATATCATCAAGCAGGTGTTTTATTCGTGACTTTACTGATGCAAAACTCTCTACACCATATGTTGTTAGAGTGGAATTTTCTTCTTCAGTATAGAATTTCAAGAATAAATTTCCATATTTTTCAATTATTTCTTCGAAATGCATACCAACAAGCCTTCCGAGATCAATCTCATACAATCGCTCATCTACCTCATAGTTCATTCCCAAGGTTTTGCAAACAATCTTTGCAGTTTCTACCGTCCTTATTACAGGACTCACATATACTTTTTCGATCGGTAAGTTCCTCAAGTGCTCAGCTGTATCCACTACCTGCTGTTTGCCATATTCAGTAAGGTGTGATTCAATATACCTACCTACGAGGATCCTATTAACGTTATTATCAGCTTGCCCATGACGCATAAATATTGCGAGCGGCAAATTCATTAGAAATTTGTATAATTATAATATTAATTTTCACTAATCTACATTGACTAGGAAAAATTCTTCCTATCAATATCTCACAGCCCATTTTATATTCTACATATCAGTATCAGCCATTTGTTGATAACCTTATATCTACTCCTTTGCGAACTGACTACATCTTATGAGAATAGGAATAGTTGGTGGCACTGGGGGCATGGGTGAAGGTTTTGCTCTCAGATGGTGTTTCAAACACGACGTTATCATAGGTTCAAGGGAACTTCAGAGAGCAAAGGAAGCCGCAGAGAAATATACTAAAGTGGCTAGGGATGTATATGGAAACAGCATGATAGGAAGTATTACAGGTGAGGATAATTTTGCATTAGCTGTAGATTCTGATCTACTTATATTATCTATACCATATGAGCATATCGAAAATACTTGCGGTGGACTGACCAACAAAATTAGAAGTGACTGCATTGTTGTGTCTCCAATAGTACCAATGACAAGAACTGATTTAGGTTTCATCTACACTCCGCTAGAACAGGGAAAAAAGCCAGCTGCATATCTGGTGGCAGAAAATTTACCACCAAGATCGAGAGTTGTTTCAGCCTTTCATACAATCTCAGAGGTCAAGTTAAGAAATATAAAACAACATCTAGATGCAGATACATTTGTTTGCAGCGATGACCAAAATGCAGTGGCAGTATTAAACAACTTAATATCTGAAATTAATGGTCTTCGCTCTATCTATTTAGGCTCATTATCGATGACATATCAAGCAGAAATTCTGACTCCAATGTTGCTAAACGCAGCAAAAAGAAATAAAATGAAAAATTTAGGGATTAGATTAGTGTAACAGGATGGGTTATAACAGAACCAAGAGAGGTACAGGAGGAGAAAGTCGTAGTGGAAAAAATTGGATGTCTGCCATGGGAATTCTTTTCATCGTTATGGCGATCATAATTGCATTAAGAAATCTTTACTTTGTAAGCACCTATTACTCTCTAGGGTTTTATATTGATAATTACACTAATGGACAGATTAATAATGAAAAATTCGTAATCGCAATGATAATCGCAGGTGTCATCTTACTCTACTGGGGCTATTTTAAGAAGAAAGAAAATCATGGGCTACATGGTGAACAGGAATGGCGCAGGTTTAATGACGGAAAATAGAGACCTAAAAGATTAGAGACTAAGAGGCAATACAACTAATTGATACACTTACTTAAAAAATCAAGGTTTAATAGGAGAGATCAAGCTATTATAATATGAACTATATTGGGTTTAATGAATCGTATTTCCACCGTTGTAAAACAGAAGGTTAACACCCTCCTTGACAGATATGAAGATCCTAAAGAAGCACTAGATTATTCTTATGTCAAACAAACAGAGATGTTAAACAAGCTGCGAAGGAACATCGCAGAGGTAATAACTGCCAAAAAGCGACTTGAAATGCAAAAGGCTAAGCTCTGGGACAATATCCATACGCTTGATGAACAGTCCCGACGGGCGATTGACGCAAATAGAGATGATCTAGCAAGACAGGCATTAGAGCGCAAGAATGCAAATATGCTGCAATTGCAAACCCTAGACAAGCAAATAACAGATATGAAGTCAGAACAACAAAAACTCGAAGATACAGAGAGACGTTTGTCGGCTAAAGTTGAAGAGTTCAATTCGAAGAAAGAAGTCATAAAGGCACAATACTCGGCAGCTGAAGCTCAGGTTCGTATTAAGGAGAGTGTTACAGGAATTTCAGAAGAAATGACCGATGTAGGTATAGCAATGAACAGAGCAGAAGACAAAACTGAAAAGATGAAAGCAAAATCTCAAGCTCTAGATGAAATGATAGATTCAGGTGTCCTTACTGACTACACCTCAAACAAGGATGATACTATTGAAAGAGAATTAGAACAGACTTCTACACAACGTTCAGTTGAAGAAGAATTGGCAAAGTTAAAGGCAGAACGTGAAAAAAAGAAAAAACTTGTCACTGGTGGAAAGGACGAAGAGGAAGTACAAGTATCCCAATGAAAACAAATACAAACAAGAATCACTATAATCAACACGAATCAAAGCCATTGCTGACAGTAGTCTAGTCATGGCAGCAAAGAAGAATCAGCAAAGTTAAAGGCCCAGGTTCAATAAAAAGAAACGGACAGTATAGGCGAAATAGGGAGATATAGAATGAACCGTACTAAACCTGTAAAAAAAAATGCAAGGACAAAAAAGAGCAAAAAATCCGTCAAGAAGCAACCATTAAGAAACATAAAAAAAACAAACAAGAGTAATAATAAGAAAGCGACGAGCAAGTTAAAAATTTCCAGAGCGAAAAGTGCTACAGAAGCTGCAACAGCAGATTCTGAGCGAGTCAGGAAGAACAAGATCGTCAGAATTATGGGAGAGGGACAGTTTGTAGTAGACGATAAGACGCTAAATAGGCTAAATAAAATTGACAATTCTCTTGTCCAATTGGTAAGCAATGATATACCAGATAATACCGAATTTAAAAAACGGCTGGTTGAACTGGTAGATGTTGTAGAACAAAGTGGAAAACGGCTAGATCCAAAGCGAATTATCCCATCTGATATTATCTTACCTAGCGTAGACCTTTCAATAGATGAGGCAAAAAAGCTGTTTAAGGGTGATGGGGTAATCCCAGAGGTTTAAATCGGCAAATCCCATAAAGGATACCACAAAGTCATATCTTTTTCAAAGGGAACCTCATCCACAATCGCTGCCATTATTTTCATCTCATCTTCAGTGCTACGTGTTTTTTGACCAAAAGGAACAAAAGGATAAAATTTGTTGAATTTATAGTTATAGATCAAATACTGAGTGACCTCATTGCTATGTTTTTCTATCTTAAATTCAAAGATAGCTACGAGTAGCTGCCTGGAAAAGCCTCTTTCCTCGACGGTATCTCCTATAGCAGATATTCCTGCCAAAATATCTGCCATGCTTTTACCTTCAAGGACTAACCAAAGATAACCATAAGAATCAACAACCATACGATTTTTTAGTTCAATATCCGGTTTACTGATATCAAGAAACCGCTGAATACCCTCTTTCATTTCGGTAAAATGCATCCCCTCAGCGCTTTTGAGGCTCAAGGCAGACCTACCGGTACTTTTCAATCCAAGTTTAGTTTCTAATGTAATATATGCCGAAGAAAGTGAAAAGATCGCATCCGAATCTGTTCTTGGTTTGTTATTGTTAGTACTCTTTCTGAGTTTGCGAAAGAAACTCAACCCATAGAAGCCTCCATCTCCATGAGTTTTTGTATTCTCTTTTCGATTGGCGGATGGGTAGAGAAGAGATTTCCAATCGTACTACCGGATATGGCAGGGACAATAAAAAATGCATTCAATCCTTCTACCTGACGTAAATCTTTTGTGGGTATTTGGCGCATGTTACCACTGATCTTCATCAAAGCATTAGCAAGCTTTACAGGTTTTCCAGTCATTTGTGCGGAGCCCCTATCTGCTGCAAATTCTCTATAACGTGATATAGCCCGAATAATCAGAAAACTAATAACCCAAGTTAGCATTGCCACAACTAGTACAATGATCATAGCCCCTGCGCCATTATTATTACGATCTCTGTAGCCATAGCCATAGCCCATACCGCCGTAGAATCCAAATTGCATAAGATACCACGCAACTGTCGAGAATAGACTTGCAAGTGTTAGAATGAGTACGTCTCTGTTTCTGATGTGTGTTAACTCGTGTGAAAGCACGCCTTCTAACTCTTCTGTATCCAATAGATCCATAAGACCTGTCGTCACAACGACTACCGAACTCCGTGGGCCCTTACCTGTAGCAAAGGCGTTGGGCATATTTGTATTGATTACAGCTATTTTTGGTTTAGGAAGGTTATTCCTCGCAACGACTCTCTCTATAATGTCATGTAATTCGGGAAATTGTTCCCTCGTCACTTTCTTTGCTCCAGAACTCCAAAGCACAATCTTGTCAGAGAAATACCATTGCGCTAAAATCATTATGGCGGCAATTACCGTTATGGAAACAAAATCAAGACCTACATATGCCAATGCGCTAAGAAACCCTATATACAGCAGTGCAAGGATGGAGAAGCTAAGTATTATTCGAGCAGTCAGGCCAGCATCCCTCCTCTGCCATGATGGCGTCTTTGGAATAGACAAATGTAATTATATTTAACTGAAACCACTTTTAATTATTTGCCTGAGTTATACACAAAATATTCTAGCTTGTCCATCGCTTGCTCAAGTACTTTTTCAGATGGAAGGTAAACTATTCTAAAATGACCTGCCCCAAAGGCGGTACCAAATCCTGATCCATGTACTGTTAGGACTCCGGTCTTTTGTAGTAGATCAACAACAAATTGTAGATCATCTTTCCATCGGGAATCAAGATCGATTTCTGGAAATGCATAAAAGGCACCTCGAGGTATTTTACAGGAAATTCCTTCTATTGCATTTAGACGTTTTACCACATAGTCTCTCCGTCTACGTAATTTTTCTACCATCTCTTTGATATGATCTTGTGGTCCGCGCAACGCTTGTGCTGCTGCTATTTGAACAGGTAAATTAGCAGATATGCGCACTCGAGCAAGTTTCGGAACATTTTTTCGTATGCCATCCAGTTTTCTTGAATTACTATTTGTGCAAATATAACCGCATCGCCAGCCAGTCATCAAATATCCTTTGGAAAAACCATTAAGAAGAATCAAAGGAGCATCTTTTGCCACTTTACCAATACCTGTAAATTGATCATCGAAAACGATTTTATCATATATTTCATCGCATATTATATACAGTTCATGTTCGGTAGCAACCTCTATTAGTTGTTGCAGGCTTCTACGATCAAAAACTTCGCCGGTCGGATTGTTTGGGCTAATTATACATATTGCATTGGATCTGGAAGTAATTTTAGATTCCAGGTCTTCTAGGTCAGGTCCACCATCATCATTTAGTTTGAATTCTATAGGCTTCCCTCCATAAAATTTAACGTATGATGCATAAGGTGGATAATATGGTCCAGGCATAAGAACCTCGGTATTAGGATCAACAACTGAAGCCATGATCATATCAAGACCCTCTGAGACCCCATTAGTTACCAAGACATCTTCTTCTGTTACTGAGAGCCCTTTTTGCGATTCTTTTTCTACAATAGCTTCCCTTAATTCAAAGAGCCCTTCTGATTCTGTATAATAGTTTTGGTTGTTGTTGACAGCATCAATTAATGCTTGTTTGATGTGTTTAGGTGTTACAAAATCATATTTCACTGGATCTCCAATGTTGAGATACGTTATCTGTTTTCCAGTGCTTTCATACGCTCTCGCATAAGAAATGATATCGCGAATTGCATATTCTACTCCGCAGGTTCTCTCAGAGACTTTCAATTATTATCTACATGAAATATTACCTAGATAAATTGTTATATGTATATGCTATTGTATGATTACTGAATGTCTCAAATACCAAGTCAATTATACACTGCTCATTTGTATATTTTCTGGCTTATTGGTTATTCAATTGATATATATAGCAACCCATAAAGAAATTTTGCATGGGCCCGTAGCGTAGTTAGGATATCGCGGTGGTCTTCGGAACCACAGATCGAGGGATCGAAGCCCTCCGGGCTCGGTTTCTAGAGATTAGACTGATTTATTTAGCAGCAGCTGCTTGTAATAAGTATCAGACTATTTGTTTGATTCTTATGTTCAATACACCATTTTCACGGTACAGATCTGCAATAGCTTTGAACAGTGATCCACTCCTAAGAAGATCTCTTGGTCCTTCATAGTCATAATTATTCAATCTGGCATGCCACTTGTCATTTATTAATGCTAGCGCTTTACCTTGGACTATCTTTTCAATATATACATCATATACTTCACCCTCAGACTTTTTCAAGCTATCAACGATTATGATTTTACGTTCATTCAGCCATTCTATTCTCTTTAGCTTTTCAAGTTTCTTTAGTGCTTCAAGTAGCACTGGATGTTCGAAAGCAAGGTTTTCGTGAAGTGATTGAACGTCAATACCATGCATTCCAGCCTTTGCAAGTTCGCTGTGAATTTGTCTAGCAGCCCTGTATACTTGTCTCCTAAATGCTCCAGTTACTAGATCTGCCTCAATTGAGAATTCGCTCTGTATCTTGCTATCACGTACCTTTTTTAATCGGTTTTCAAGCTCAGTCTCTGATAATTTGCCTTTTTCCAGCTTAGATTGAATTGCTTTGTATAAATGCTCGTCAAATCTGTCTTGTCTCTTCTCGATGACAGACAATTCTTCTGGTGTCATAGGATTTAATTGAAATGGCATTCTGTTAATTGACTTTAAAGTAGTATTGATTATATTCAAGTGATTTTTCATCTTCTCTATACGTTTTTGACTTGCATAATAGTAACGTGTGTCAATAGTATTATTGGCAGCGAGTATAATAACTGAGCCTGTAGTCTTTCTCCCTGTTCTACCTTTTCTTTGAATATACCTTATTTCACTTGCTATAGGTTCATAGAATATTACTAGGCTGACTTCAGGTATATCAAGTCCCTCTTCTGCTATAGAAGTTGCCACAAGAACATCAAAATCACCATTTCTGAAAGATTCGAGTATAGTTGCTTGTTCCTCCTGCTTCATTCCCGGATCTCCCTCTCTTTTCGCTTGACCGACGAACCTAGATGATTTAATACCATTTCTTGACAAAACATCTGTTATATGTCTAGCAGTATCCCTATACTGCGTAAATACCAAAACCTTGGTATTCAAACTGCAGCCCCGGAGATTATCACTTGAAAGATGATGCACCTTCACTAGTTCTACTAGACGCTCGATCTTTGGATGTTCCTTTGCAATTTTTGCTACCAGTACTTTAATTTCCATGATCCGGGGATCCTTCAGAAGTGTTGCATGCACCTTTCCTTCATCTTTCTCTATTCTATCTAAAAATGCCCCCAATGAATAAGACCCCTGACTACCCATTAGCTCAAGACAATGCATCAGAGTGAGAGCCGATGATTGGTTCCTGAGAGCAATATAAAGTGGTCCCCTTTGCTCTTCCATCGTAAGCTCTAGAGCATATCGAAGTGACTCACCAGCCTCTATTAAATCCCTCTTGAAGATCCAGTCAATGCCCCTTCTTCTGATGATACCTCTTTGAACAAGCCATCTTAATCTCTCATCTAGCATAGACCTAAGTAACGAGATAACATACAAATAGTCCTCGGGTAGATTGAACCACTCCCATTTGATATCTATTGGATTGACATATTGTTTTACATCAGGCTCATCTTCACTTCTATGTTCTATATGTTCAATAAATAAATTATCACACACTTCTTGCATCCTCTTTCTTTCAGCTCCAGGGCTGGCAGTCATGGCAAGTATCAGAGGGTTGGATGATTGGCTGACGTATTTTTTGGCTATTGAAGTATAAGCATAGTCTTTGACTGCCCTATGAGCTTCGTCAAAGACCAACAAACTGAAATCACCTAAATGCATTCTACCTTCCTCCAAATCGTTCTTTACAACTTCAGGTGTAGCAAATAAGAGCCGTATGTCTTTCTTGTTCCATACCGCCGAACGAGCATCCGGAGAAGTCTTGCCGGTAACCGCAGATATCTGATCCTCAAAAATTTTCAAAGCTGAAGAGAAAAATTTTATATGTTGTGATATTAAAGGCCTTGTCGGCGCCATTACCAAAATTCTTCTATCTCTGTAATTGTAAAGCATATTCGCAGCCACAAGTAAAGATATCACCGTTTTCCCGAGAGCAGTTGGAAGGATCACCATAGTATTTCTATGGGAAGCCGTCTCAGCTATATTCTTTTGATAAAGTCTTGACTCTATAGATCTATTCCGCACGAGTAAATGGCTTACGTACGGAGTTGAAGGGGTTGATTCAGATGGAGAATTGTTCACAATAATATCCATTTGTACAGCAAAAGTATAAAATAAATCATATAACCCGCCCAAAAGAAAGACATCTCTTGCACTTGGTCAAAGGCTATTTTAAAAATCAGTTTCCTAGATTTCAAAGATGTTCTCTTGATTATTTGCAGGTGATGACTTTTTCACAGGGTTAACCTCATCTATGCTTTTTGCAAGCTGGGATAGTTTTGGGTTTGAGAGTAGACGAATCATCTCTTCTAGCTGTGCCTTAGATCTTATTAGTACACCTCTCTTCTTTGAAGCGAAGCCAAAGGAATCTATAGGGTTGATCTCTATTGCCAAGGTTGCAGACCTTCCCTTGAAAGCAGGCAATTTAAGCAAGAACACTCCTGGCACATTAGTAGCTTTTCTTTGCCAATCCTTGCCTTCCTTCAAGTATTGAAACAATCTCTCATCTGTTGTCATGATGGACTACAAGCCTATAGGAAGTTCAAGATCACGTGACATATAAAAAGATAGACAGTTTGATCATGGTCTAGTCTATTCACTGACTGAATAATTTAACCTGGTTGGTTCGGATCAAGTCGTGAATACTCTGGTTTGGTTTTCCGGCAAGTTGTTTGCATAATACATGTGGCACGCAAGAGTCGATTTAACACTCTAATATTTCTGCTATTGCAGTTGGAGTACCAGGAAAGGAAGCACAGAAGCTGTGGTAAAATTTTGCTCTGTCTTTATGTGATATAATCTGTCTTCAATCAAAGAGGTGTCTCGCATTCATAATGATGATTGATTAACTGTAAAAGTTAGCCAATCAGCTTGGCTCTTAAATCCCAATGTGTTTTTTTTCTTTTGTTGATTGAGACATTTTACTCATTCATGTAACTTGCACGAGAATTTTACTATAATTTAGTATTAGCAATCCTGTAGAGATATTATTCATAATTGGTCGTTAAGAATTGGTCGTTTATATGAGGAATACTAAGTAGACGTCACAGAATCGAGGATATGGCGTCGCTAGATTCAAAGAATTTGCACTATTTGTAGAGAATAGGAATATGGAAATGGAGACAAGACTAAAGTTAAGATCAATCACATAGGAGATAGATTCGCTAAAACAACAATTGTTCGATTATACATATTGAACCTATCTACTATTGTATCATAGAATCAGTAGGAATTCATAATATGTAGTGAGTTTGGTTATTTGAACTTGCCATAGAACATAGTAGCGAGTCAGGCTGTTAATCAACTGAATAAAAAAATATGAAACTCAAATAGAGTTATAATACATTTTTATTTTTAAAAACGTTCGTATTTGTGATAGCAAATTTTTCTAAAATAATTGTGATACACTTTATAGTTTTGTCCAAGGAATCAATTCTCATATACTCGTTTGGTGAGTAAGATCTGTTAGACAAATCAGTTCCCCCAATACAAACTGATGGTACGCCTAACAGTTTGGCAAAGTAATACGTTGGTCCCGTACCAGCCGATGATATATTGACAATTATATCACCGTAAACTTCTACAGCAGCTTCTTTAACAATATTTACAAATGAATTATTTACAGATGTTCTAGCCGATGGTTCTCCATCTAGAAACTTTACCTCTGTTTCATAATCTTCATTACCCAAAGCCTATGCTCATCTAGATGCTTTCTGAGCCTTTCAAACTGTACCTTTGGAATCATATCTGGAACAAGTCTGAAATCTACTATAGCAGTAGCGATAGCAGGAAGCATTGTTTTTGAACCTTTACCAACATACCCCGATAGCAATCCAGAAATGTTGCATGTCGGCATTCCAGCAAACGCTTTCCTAACTTCAATACCTTTAGCGTTATTGAGAAAATTAGTTATACCATATTCTTTCTTTAATTCTTCTTCATCAAATGGCTCTTGGTTAATTAAGGAAAGTTCTTCAGTAGTGAAATCTCTTGCTTCATTATACCAATCCTTTATCAAAATTTTTCCTCTGTCATCTCTTAGGCTGTTTAATACTCTAAGATTCCAAGCTGGATTTTCGATTAAGACTTCAAGGCTGGAACGAGCATCTCTGCTTGGGCCTCTTGAGATAAATTCTACAGACAGGATGCCTTTTTGCCTTAAAGAAATGATGGGTCTGCCGCTTGCGTCAACGAAACCGCTTTCCCATATAACTCCATCGCACTCAAACTTCTCTTTGTACAAACGAAGGTATTTCTTTAAATGTATACTTCCGATCTCCTCTTCTCCCTCAACAATATATTTAACGTTGCATGAAATGTCACCGGTATAGTTTAGATAATATTCCACTGCCTTGATTCTAGTAATTAACTCGCCTTTATCATCAGTAGAACCGCGTCCAAAGATATAGTTGCTTTGAACTTTCCCACTAAATGGATCTTCTTCCCACAGTCCTATTGGTTCTACTGGTTGGACATCATAATGGTTGTAAAACAAAATAGTCTTTCCTTTGGGATTTGATTTGGATCTAACTTCACCATAAACTAATGGCGGAGGTGAAATATCTTCTTTTTCTGTTTTTAAAACATCATCAATATAAAGAAGATAATTCTAAAAGCCTGTCAATGGCAAGCTTCTTATATCTTGGCTTACTGGTGATCAGTCGCAAACCATCATCATAACCATTTAATATCTCTGGAGATGGATTACCTCCTAGAAATACAGGAAATACCGTTTCCTTGTATACTTTCTGGACTGTTCTATCTAGGTGCTCTATAGATTCTTCAAATAAATTATTAAGATCAAGAAGACGATCCATAGGTGTAGGTGGAGTTTTGTATTCAAATTGGCATATGCCATACTCAAAATCAAGTTCATGTACTGTTCCTTTTAGCTCTTCAATTAACGGAGCCGCATTAACAGGAATTCCTTTATTATCCAGCAAACAGCCTTCAACTTCTACTCCAACTCTGAATGTTTCGTCGTACCGCTCAGAGCCCCTCTATGAACTCTATCCTTCAAACTCTTGTGCCTGTTTTACGATAGAGTAGTTGTTTGGAAGCAGATTCAACGAGTATATCATAGTATGTTGATAATATCTCTTATCTACCCGACAGGGTCTTTGAAAAGACAGAGATTAATCAAACAATATACTAAATTTAAGCCATATTACCCCTCACAATTCCTGCAACTATGAAGAGGAACCAAACTAATCGATACTAATAATAATTATTGATTCCAATTGATTCCAGATAACTCCAACTTGGACAATTCGCTAATTCGATATAAAATTAATCAGATGACAGACACTGGTGTGAATGTAACTCTTGCTCTTAGTGAAGACGTGGAGCTTGAGT
>JAFAQB010000227.1 GCA_019246625.1 Nitrososphaeraceae archaeon | reverse complement strand
CTCTGCCTTAAGCAGCTCTAGGCGGGCAGCAAGCCACTCTTCACGTGTTCCGATCTTGTGGTCAGTCATTGTTTCTACTACGTTATGACAGATATGAGAAGTTAAATTACTTTCGTCAAATAACTAAACTTGGGGTTAAGGTAGAGCACATATTATCCCTAGTGACTGTTGGTGAATAATCCCTTTCTCTCTTTTGGTTCTACCATTCTTAATTTGCATATCTCTGGGCCCATTATTTGGGTCAAATTTGATTCACACACCCTTGGGCCCATTGAATATACATAGAATCAGAGATCACTTGTTAAGAAGAGCAACTTTTTCAGATAAATATTATTCATTGAATACACACACCAACCAAAACCATTTAAAAAACACCTAGTCTCACTATCGTGGTTATTGATTCAGGAAAAAACGTACAAGATTTGCATGACATACAAGACTGAAATTTTACGAGGTTAGTGATTGTCAACTGCATCAACAATATTCCTTACAATACCTGTTGCTTTTTCTCTATTGACGATACCCGTGACAAAGTGAGGCGTTCCTCCACCTCTTCCGTCGTTGCCGGCTATATCCTTAAATATTTTATTGCAATCGATATACACTAATGATTCATTTCTTGCAAATACAATATTGACCACAGTATCATTGGGTTCGTGATTCATGTTACAAATAATTACTATAGTATTGTGTTCGGCAATTTTTTCTCCTGCAAACGACCGGATCTCAGAGTCTATTAAACCAGAGAATATACCTTGAACAATAGTTATTTTATTATGTTTTGAGGTAGACGGTGTTATGCTCTCAAGCTTTTCTTTGGTTAGGGTTTTTAATTTGCTATGATATATTTCATTATCTGCTTTTAGTTTTCCTATTGTATTTTCTACTGTGTTAAAGTTTGCCCCCAGCTTGTTGCAGATATTCAATAACTTTAAAGATGCTACTATCGCAGTTTCCTTTGCCTGCTTCCCTACTACAAAATTTATCTCATACTCACTAACGTTTTTAGAAATCCCTTTTACTAAAAAGAAATCGCATTCGCTAAGGTTACATGCATGCTCCATAGCACAAGCAGCAACATCATGGTCTTCTATCTCTATTACCCTAATTGAATCCGATTCCTTTTTTATGCGTTCAACATTTGATCGTAGACGAGGAAAATGTTTCTCTGCTTCAATTAGAGACACGAACGAATGCGTTATTACTTTTCTTCCCATACTGATAAGAAAATTTACGTCTGATTGTGCTTTGATTATTGACTCTAATTCAAGATGAGGAGTTAAAATAAATACACTATTGTCTGCTTCGCGATGTTCTACCTTTCTTACATTTAGTGTTTGACCCATCAACTTCTGAAGTGATCCTATAAATGCATGTTCTGCAGTATGCGCTATCTTGTTGTGCACATATTTTCTAATAATTAGTATAATATATTACACACGGGATCTTAACCGTTCAAACAATAATTGTAAATTTCATCAGCAAGATTATTGTTTTTAATACACTATCCACATTCTTAGATGGTTAGTACAGATATTTTTGCTAAAGTCATTTATTGCAAGATATTTTCTTGTTGGTTAGCCTGTGTCTATAGCATCTGCTCTAATCTGGGAAAGGAGAGATATGTTTTATTTATAAGAAAAGATCTGCATAGGTTGAACCTTTGGCTGCATTGCTGATTGCATTTCATGCATTAATTATATTATGGCGAAATAAACGCATGTTACAATAAATTACAGGTAAATGTTTGGGATTATCATTTCTATCTGTGGTATTGTGACAATTTGTATTTAGTTTTCTGGATGAGAGCAAAATAATGCAGCTAAATGTAATATGGGATAAAAACCTACTATTATTACCTATCTACCTATATTGTGATAAATTGGCTTTCTCTTCAGGCTTCATTTCTCTTTGCGTTTTGATCTTTTTGACTGCCTCTTCAAAATGGCGCATTGAAACAAGTGCGTCAGAAGTGTGTTTTGCTGCTTCTTCCGGTGTAGGGTACCTTTGCAGATATTCATGTAATACCAAGGAAATTGCAGTATTTGCAATCGCTGATACATCA
>JAFAQB010000222.1 GCA_019246625.1 Nitrososphaeraceae archaeon | reverse complement strand
TCAAATTCTAATATATTCAACCCGGTAAATGATTTGAATAACAATGGCCTTCTTGATAGTCGAGCGTAAGACATCAACAGAGTATCGAATATGCGCATATCAATGAAGAATAAAGATCTAAGCTTTCAATTACGCAAGAGGTCTAATATGTACCAGTAACAATGTACTTTACTGAGTCTAAGATGTCAGAGAGCATTTATAGTAAAAGTATTCTGACTGATGCAGTAATAATGATGTTAAAATATTCATTACTGCGTCATTAGCAAATGTTTTCAGAGAAGCTAGATGCATTGGATTTTGTATGCATTTTCTATGTTCATGATCGATGTTAAAATATACTTCAATATTTCATAGAATATTTTTATATAGCTTTAACTTTTTTTCATTACTATTTACATCCTTGCTTACTACAGAGTACACAGAATATTGATTGCCAGAATTGTCAATAGAATATTCACCTATTTTATTAAAATGATAGTCATTATCAAATGTATTCTTTGTGACTTGATATAGGTTGTTACCTACTACCATTCCATTTGGCTCCGCTTTCGAGTTTATCTTTGCACATAGACTCACCGTAGGGCCAAACAAATCTTCGCTTGTAGATGTTAATGATCTTGCAACTTCGACTCTGCCATAGTCAGCACTGATTCTATAGGAGAGATTTGGCAATCCTTCTTCTATATGTAACTTTGCATTGATGATTGGATTGACTGATATCATTGTAAGACCACATTCAAAAACGCTTTTAAAAGCAGACATACTAGAGAAATCTGTTGTTTTTGGAAAATAGTATATCACACTATCACCTGTATTTTTGATTACAGTTGCATCAAAGTCTCTTACAAGAGCCGCCATTGTGTTTATAAATACAGAATAGTATCTCTTGATTTTTTGTGGATGAGCTATTTCAACTGTGGTAATCCTAGTAGAGTCTACTATATCGATGAAACATACACAGCAGCTTTTTGAGCCCCCAGTAAATGATATTTCCTCAGCCACAATGATATTAATCTCTTCAATAAGAGGATATAAAATCCAATACTTTCCTGTTAGTACTACCCCGCTTTGGATGAATTGTTAGATTGCATTTGTTGCATATATTATTACGATAATTATTCAAAATATCTCATACTTCTTAGCATTAAGCACAATTAGATGTAGTGCCTAACTATCTTTTCATAGGCAGGCAGCGTCTTCTACACTTTTTGAATCTGCTAAGAAGTAATACATGCTTTCATCTTTCTATCTCTGCTTTTAGCTTCTTATCTACAAGGAAAGTTTGAAATAATATCAAATGTTATATTTCAATATTTGGCAGTGGTATTGAACTATTCTATTGTTGAGCTATCATTACTTTTGCATCTGCTACCTTTTCTTGTATACATTTGGAATTGAATGCATGCAGTACTCTGCAGGATCTGGTTTGTTTAATGATAAATGACATTCTGATGTTGAAGTCTTAAGTGGTAGATAAAGCAATCAATGTTTACTGATAATATTATTCCAATAGTATTACTTTTTCTTTTGCCCGTGCCTTTCTTTCACTTTTCTATTGTTTAGTTCTAGTTAAGTAACGCTACAGCAAGGACAAAAATGTTCCAGCATGATATTATGCTAAATAACGATCGACAAACGTATAATTGCATAAGAAGAGAAAGACAATACGATCCACTATCATCATATACCATATCATTGACCGTTAGATTTGTATATATCAATTTACAAAATGACCTATTGTAAGGGTTTTGTCATAAGCATGATGTTATAGTAAACAATATTCTTTGTACTGTTTTATCCAATTGTATGCATTCCTGTGATTGACATCGAGGTTCGAAAGTATTGTCCCATCTGATAAATGGACTTACCATTATTAGGAATATTAGTATGTATGACATCGAATGATTAGCCGAAACTCTTGGCATTGATTATTCTATCTTATAATATAATGATAAAGCTATTTTCAGTAGTGATTTCTTAACTGAAAGATATTCATAGACTTTTTTAGGCATTCAATATATTACAATGAACAAATGGTACTTGGACTTCTGTGGACTATAATAGTGGTGATTGTAGCAATTATCGTCATAATTGTGTTGCTCAAGCTGGTTTTTGCGATAATAGCAATAGGACCAGTAGCATTAGAACAACATGACATGCATGCTATAGCTATGTTTATCAAAGCCCCTATTATTCTGACTTAATCCTCTTTTTTTGAACAATTAATGGTTTTTCTCTTATAGTCAATATAGCTATGATAACTTGTTTTATCAGTTACTTAAATTCTGTAAATGACACAGTATTCTGGTTCCAGCAAGCTTGACTTCAATGAACCAATTGAAGTCAGTAGGCATATACGCTAACTTCCGTATACTCCTATAGAGATGTGCTTAATCGAAAATAAATGTAAATAGAAGTTTCACTATTGCAAGGGAATTCTATTTAGTAGCTTGAGACACGGTTATTAATTTACCCCTAATGTATTCTTAGCTGACTAGCCACATAGAATAATAATTGCAGTTGAGTGCAGTTGAGTCTTACATATATTTATTTCATATAGATCAATTGAGTCATTGGAAGAGAATCTGACTCTGTCAATAATAAATCAAGATCCAGTCGATACCACCGCCATGACAATGTGTTCTATATGTAACAGAAGCGATAAGGTAATAATAGAACCAGAGTCCGGCGAGATTGTTTGCAGTAGTTGTGGCATGGTGATTTCAGATAAAATACCGGACATAAACTGGGCAGAGAGGTATGCTTTCAATCCAGAGGAAATGAGCAAAAATAGAACCAGAGCAGGAGGCTTTTCTACTCATTTAGATGGACATGTCAGGGGACTTGACACCATGATTGGAAGGACTGATAAGGACGCTGCTGGACACAAACTAGATGCAATAACAAGTTCTAACATGGCAAGGTTAAGAATGTGGGATACAAGAACACGATATCTTACTTCTAATGATAGAAATCTTGTACTAGCTTTCAATGAACTTGATATATTAAAGGATAAACTTGGATTATCTGATGCAGTAGTAGAAAAAACTGCTTATGTCTATAGAAAAGCTCAGGCAAGAGGGTTGATAAAAGGAAGATCAATTACTGCATTACTGACTGCTTCTGTATATGCATCTTGTAGAGAAATGGGGATCCCATGGACAATAAAAGATATTACTGAAGCTAGCAATATAAAACGAAAACATTTGGCAAAAGCATATAGATTATTGATTAGTGAATTTGGTTATAAAGTTCCATTGTGTGACCCAATAAAATGTATTGCTAAAGTTGCAAACAAAGCTAATCTCACTGAAAATACCAAGCGTCAGGCAATAAGAATTATGAATGAAGTTATAGAAAAGCAAATACCTGCTGGAAAAGATCCTATGGGACTTGCAGCAACAATTCTTTATATATCATGCTTAAAGACTGGTGAGGTAAGAACTCAAACTCAAATTGCACATGCATCTGGAGTGACAGAAGTAACAGTTAGAAATAGGTTAAAAGACCTAAAAA
>JAFAQB010000029.1 GCA_019246625.1 Nitrososphaeraceae archaeon | reverse complement strand
AACGATTCATTGTATGCACGCCAGTTTACCAATTGACAATTATAAGAAATGGTAAGCAAGCTAAATGCAGCTTGGTCAAATACCACCAACAGAATGGTTAATCATGCAACAATGCATATTAAAACATAAAAAATAAACTTACATATCTCACGCTGCCTAAATAATCAACAACGCAATTGAAAGGTTGGGTCGATAGTGTTGTTATGTTATTACCATAGGGTCCCTAGTTCAGAGTGTCACTTAACTTTATATCCTTAAATTTGGGGACTCTCAGTTAAGTATATCTTAATTTTCTTCCACCTTGTGCAACTCTTACCTGCGCCATTGCATAGACGTTAATGAAGATCGCTTGAGGATTTTGAAAAATATTATAATACTCCGACGTCCATGCCATATAATATATGCCACTAAGGCAGTAATTGTAACTATTGTTATTACTAATCCTTCAAAGAACCATTTTTGGGGCTGGTATTCTATATATAGTGTATACTCTCCAGTTCTGTTTATATAAAAGCCATTTATTATAGAGTAAAGCGGAATGCTATTTGCTTTGAAATTATTTTTGTCTATATAAGCTATCCATAATGGATCGTAAGGCTCGGCAAATGCTAACATGTGTGGACTTGTGGCATTAACTTTCACAATAAACTTTGTTGGATTGACTTCCTTGTATTCTAATATCTGAGCAGGACGGGATACTTTTGGATTAAAAATCTCTTCTAAAGTTTGTTTTTTGTTTGTAGAATAAAGTATAACAGAGTCCAAGTCAGTTTCTGAATCCGAATAAATCCTGAGTTCATTCCCTCCATGCTGAAGGTAAGTAGTTAAATACAACCATCTTAATTGGGAGCCTTTGCTCTTTAGAGGAATGTCAGTATTTTTTTCTCCTATATTTATTCTTAGAAAGGTACAAGTTTCGCATGTCTTTACCCTCAAAGCAATGGTGTAATTTGATGGCTTCAAGATGTCTAACTTTGTAAATACCTCAGAATGTGGATATAGAGTTAAAACTTTGCCACTGCTTGCCTCATTGCCATATTTTTGGGAGATATCATTAGCTCGACTAAAGTTTGAGTTATTGATATCTCTGGTGGAGAAGCTTGACTCTGCTTCAAGTAAATAGATGTTTCTTAACTTATTAGACAAAGAGTACATATTACTCTCTAATCTACTCTTCTCGGTTGGTGGTATTAGAGCGAAAATATTTACAGCATTAAATCCCTGAACATTTTCTAAAGTTAATGTATGCTTCCCTTTTATCATGTTAAATGTACCAATATTTTCCCAGCTAAATTTATTTGATTGATCCTTTGTAGTTACTTCCTTTATTAATTTGTTATCTAGATAGATGTTTACTACTCCTCCCTGCTGGTTTTCCAGATATCGCATGTACAAATTATAGTTATCATCCTTTTCAATTTCTACTGGGATATTGAGAACATTATTTCTTGCCCATGTCAGA
This sequence comes from Nitrososphaeraceae archaeon, assembly GCA_019246625.1. Classification (GTDB taxonomy): domain Archaea; phylum Thermoproteota; class Nitrososphaeria; order Nitrososphaerales; family Nitrososphaeraceae; genus Nitrososphaera_A. The sequence goes on along the minus strand of JAFAQB010000029.1, from coordinate 5,997 downwards.
ACCAAACCATTTCCATAATCCAAATTTCGATTCTCTATTCCAAATTGGTTGAGGTAAGGATGAAAATCGCCATGTAATGGGTCTGTAGTTGCAGCTACTGACCACATTTTTGACGGGTAATGATGAGTAGCTATATCAAATGGCCTTACAATATATTTATTCTCAACAAAAGAAAGCATTAAATCATTAGTAGAATTTCTATCAAGAATCAACCCGTCGGCATTCATTGCATAGTCGTATTTTTCTCTGCCTGTGTTTGAATCTAAGAAGAACAAAGATGTATTTAATGAATTGAACGAATTGAGAGAATTCAATGATAAGAATTTGTCCATATCGCCGACAATCACGATATTTTGGCTAGGTATGTTCAATTGTCGACTTTCCCAATCTGCTCTAAATATTTTGAAAAATCCGCTGTTGTGTATATTTTTGATTCCTTTTAATAAATATAATTTTTTTAGTAGATTTCTATTATCTGGGTTGAGCGTGTCATTATGATATATTAAATAAGAGGTACCTAATGGATAAATCAAATTGTTAATGTTGTTAGTTTTGTTTAAGGTAATGGAATTTGTAATTAAAGTATAATACCAAGTTGGGGGCATGATACTGGGTTTTACCAAGGATAATTGATAGACTATATCTCCTATAAGATGACCTTTGCTCCAGGCATTACTTTGACCTCCAGCATAAGGCATGAGGAAAAATTTATAGATATCGCGGGTATTTGATAGATATTTGTTTAGGTCCTTAAAGTCGTCAGGTATGACTGTAGGGCCATAGGCTTTGTTTAAAGAATCGTTGTAAATTGGATAAGACGATAACAGGATTGAACCTAATGCCAAGACCAAGAATCCGCCTAGTAATATATATGTATGTTTAACTTTTTCTGAAAATTTCAAAATTTCAAAGCTGGTTATGCTAATCAAAAATGAATATGCAAAGGCGATCAGAAAAGCCCATTTATCTGGTTCTCGGAAAAGATAATTGAATTTTGAAATAAATGGAACATAAAAAACGAATATTGTCCAAAATTTAATTGTTGATTCCGTGCCCACAGTTAAAAATATTCCGATCACTGCTATTAATGAAAAATATAATACATATCTCCTGTTTTTTTTCAATAAGGATGAAAAAGCTAGCACGGGAATCAGAAAGCTTGCACCTAGCCATAATGGAAACAATACAGAGGCTTGAGAGGGCTGGTCATTAACAGTTCTGCTAAACCACTGTTCTGTTAATCTAAAGACATTCAAGAAATTACTATTCCTACTTAGCATTTTTATTACTTCTTCAGTTTGGACCCTTGCTGGCGCTACGTCCTTTATTCTGGACGACAAAATGTAAGGGTAAATCCAGTATGTGTTTATCAATAAATATAGAGATACTATAAGCAATACCGGTTTTCCAAGTCTGATTAAGGTACGTTTTTTATTGAAATTAACTAAAATGAATAGAGAGGTCATAGCAATGAATGTCAACCCGAAAAATACAATCATTTGTGCAGCCGAAGACGCAATAGTCCACGTAAGGACTGCTGCAACAATATACTTCCATACTCCATGATCCTTCTTTAAGGAATAAAAAACTGAGATAAAGAATAAAGGGAATATGGCATATGCGATCCATAGGTACCATTGAGGGAATCTCCCAAACGACCATATATTATAAGCATAGAATAAACTACCTAGTACTGCCGCTGCATTTAATTTTGTATCAATAATTTTAATTTTATCCTTAAGAAAAAGGATAGAAGTAAAGTAAAAAGAGATTGACGCCGTAAAAAATCCTAAAATAATCATTAGTTTGGTAATAATATCAGAACTTATGTTTAACAAAGAGAGAATATGAAACAAACCAATCATTGGATATCTTGCAAGTATTTCAAAAGCACTAAAGATTCCACCTTGGATCCAGGTCCATTTTATGGTTTTAAAGGCGTTACTGTACGTATCGGTATATGGAAAATCGCCGCTCATTATGCTCCCAGGTTTTAGTAATAAGGGATATGCGATAAAGGATAATGGCAATAGGAGCAAAATATATAATAATATTTGTTTCAATGATTTCTGAAATACTCCAGAAGTTGCAACTAAAGTTACTTTAATATACCTTTTTACCATCTCTATCGAGATGTCAAACTACTTGCAAATGTACTCGAGCCCCTATAGAGACAAATTCTAATTCACCTAAAAAACTTCTACTCGAGAATGTCTTCAGTCGTTAGTCTGTTCTATAATATGCTTTAGCATTTTACTTGAGTATGATATATCCCATAAATATGGTCCCTCTTTGCTTTTGATTTTCTTGGGCACAAAGCATTCTATTTTCTTTATAAAATCTTTTTTATTGTTCGCTAAATAGCCAAGTCTTGAATGCGTAATGATTTCAGCAATACCCATACAATTAAATGCCAGCACAGGTGTCCCGCAAGAAACAGACTCAGCAACAACATATCCAAACATTTCATATTTTTGGGGACATATAGTAAGTATGCATTCTGAATAAATTTTTGCTAGCTCTTGATCAGAAATATTAATAGATTCGTGGATTCTAAATTCATTCTTCATCCTTTCTTGAAGCTTGCTATTACCCAAGGCTACTATTTTAAAACCCCTATCTTGCAATGTTTCGCAAATCTTTCGTGCAAAGTTTTGATCCACGTCGTCGTCAACAGCACCTAAGTAAAGCAAAACCTGATTTCTTTCTTCTAACATATAGAATCTAAATATCCCAGTATTAACTGGGGGATAAATTATTTCACAAGGTTCAATTCCATACAGTATTTGTAAAATTGTTGCAGTAATTTGGCTGTTTGCTATGATTACACTTTGTTTGAGAAGTAATTTTTTATATGGCATTTTCAAAAAATTAAACGGAATAGCTTTTAGGCATCGATAAAAAATTTTCATCCTGATAGAAGCTGAATCCAAATTAAACGAATCAGAGATTGAATGGATACCATGCAGAACTTGGACATAAATACACGTTTTTATATTAATTTTGTTTTTGATTTTTGCAATTAATCTAAGCCTTGGAAAGTAATCATCCGTGATAACAACATCAGGTTTTGTAGTACGTATGTATTCCATAGCTGCATCAAAATTTCTGACAGATTCAAGATTAATACCCTCAATGTTTTTTTCAATGTATTGTTTTAGATCACAACCACAATTTAGTAACATAAGGTAAATTTTGTAACCATCCTTGTTGAGTTCCATAATCCAGTTTATGAATGGCCTTACTACACCTTCAAATGGAGTATTTACGTCACTAAGAAAAAAACATAATTTTTTTTCCCTGTTGTACCCTGTTAATTCAGAAGATAACGGTTCACTGTTTTCTTTCAACTACGCGTTTATACAGTGGGTCACTTTTCTGTATTTCCCTTAAAATGTCAGAGACGTTGTATGGCCAATCCATGAACTCATCATGCCATGTACATTTTATTTGTCATCGAAAAGCCATCACATACAACAACGCATTAACATTCTTTGTTACCATTGTATTGGGTTACTTGGTTTAGATCCTCTATCTCCCTCTACCGTAGGATGCATTATACCCGCCGCTACTTGCTAACAATTGCTGATCAGCTAGGTTCAGCTGATCAAGTGCTCCTTGGGTGTCGTTAAAGCTATGCAATGCCAAAATGGCTTGGTTCAGATGTATCCGAGCCTCTTCGATCCTAGAAAAAGTTGTTATGTTGTTATCATGTGTTCTGGCCTCTACTCTATTTGTTTGAGCAAGAGATAGACCGGCTGGAATAGCTTGAGTTGTGATGGCCCCTGTATTATTGAGATCATCAGGAACTATTCTGTATATTTTTCCCTGACCAATTGAAACTACATATAGATAGCCGTCAGGTCCAACCTCAAGATCTGTAATTCCACCAAATCCTTCTCCAAATATTACATCTTTCAAATCCTTATCTGACTTTGCCACCTTATCTGCAAGTACTCCTTTGAGAATCAGTCCTGTTCTATCCTTGTTTAACTTAAAATTATAAATCCTTCCGTTATTGAAATCTCCAACAAACATATCATTCTCATATTGCTTGCCTAGTTTAGCAGAGTTGAGGAATTTTATAGCGGTTGGGCCAACAGGAATATTCCATATAAATTCAGGTGATCTGTACTTTCCTTTCCCTGCAAAGTCTACCAAATTATTAGGCTTTGTCGTAAGGTTTCCAGCATAAACCAAGTCTTTTTGATTCCACATTCCCTGCACAGCCCTCCACCCACTATTAAATCCAGGTTCAACGAGGTTAATTTCATCGGCATTTCTTTGACCATTTTCTGTATCCCATAGATTTCCTGTTACAGGATCAAAGTCCATTCCAAAGCTGTTTCGTATGCCATAAGCATAGTACAAATTTAGAGGATAATCCGATCCAAGGATACCGTGTCCTACTGCTGTGCCATTCTGGGTAACTCTTAATATGCCACTGGTTCCATCAGGCTCAGTTCCATTCTCAAAGTTTTGAGCTTTGGTACGATGAGTGCTAGATGGTGATATGACTGTTCGACTAGGGAAAGAGACTTCACCAATGACATAATATATATTCTTATCAGGTCCGATCACAATCTTGCCGCCATTGTGGAACGGCCCTGGTGTAGCCGGGAGAAGGAGTAAGAGAAGGTCTGGGAGCAGTTTAGGATTTCCTGATGTATCGTTTACTAATTCATATCTGTAAAGAATATTCCCTAATGGCGGCGTTCCTTCAATTACATCATCGCCTGTTTTTCCTCCTCCAGATTCAGTAAAGGACAAGAAAACATAGGTATGTCCATTATCTTTCGCAATAGCAATTCCTAACAGACCTCTTTCCATATAATTGGCAACGTCAACATGAGCCAATGGTTGCTGCAACATTTTACCATTCACAATCCTCTGTACTGTGCCTTTGTCTTTCTCTAAAACCAATATATCATTTGGACCTAAAAAAACCATGCTAGTAGGTAACTGCAATCCATGTGCAACTTCTTCTACCTTCAGGTGAGGATCTTTGATATTGGGCTTTATATGAATTATTTCTGGCTTTAGACTAAAGTTAACGATATTCGGTAGTGCAGTGGCCTTGACAAAATACGAGATGGGTACAATATTTGAAATAAAGAATGTCATTAGAATTACTCTACATATGTGATCAATCATCTGCCCTGATAGTAGAATATACTTGTATATAGGCAGAAACATCGTTTCGTTTAGTATTCAATTGTTATGATCATCGTGAATCACATGCGAATATGCGATGTATCATGAATATCTTTTATAAATAGCATTTAAGAGAAAGAAAATCAACAATAAAATTAACTTAATGCTTGATTTTCAGATATCTCCCAGATAACTGCGTAACAACGTTGTTTATGTAGTGTAGCGCGAGCAGAGCATTCTGGAAAAAGCGAGACACAGATCAATCAGGATACATAAATAGCTATACAATCAAAATCACATCTTAATAATTCACTTTTACTTCAATATTAAAGAAAACACAATCCCTGAGACTTATATACGGATAGCTATGGAAATCAAATGGAACAACTTTGTCTACAAATGTTGTTATTGTGTCTGTACTGTTATAGATCTTTTGCAATCTCTCAATTTGGTTTTTATCTTCAACTTCTGTTTTTAATATAGAATTTGATATGGTATACCTATAAGTGCTATCCGCGACCAAAATAATTTTAGTTTGAATTGGCTGAGAAGAATCACGATAGTGTGAAAATACATGAGCTTCATTAAACACATCCTTGAATATCCATGAATAAACTGGTCCTGAGATTATTGTTACGTCATTATTATTATTATTATTATTATTACTAGCAGCATCATGTACATTTTGAGCATTTCTACTAACAACGTTGTTGCTGCCAGTATGCACGTATTGAGCAACAAATGCTGCTGCTTGAAATTGGGAGAGAAAAGAATTTGTTGTTATTAGTATTATGGAGCTTGTTAATCCAAAAATTCCTATTGCTACAATTATAGCGTATGATA
>JAFAQB010000353.1 GCA_019246625.1 Nitrososphaeraceae archaeon | reverse complement strand
AATCTTCCTATACCCTTTGCTTTTGCCAGAGATATCTTAATGAAATTAACTTTCTAATTGGCAACGACATTGATTCAAAAAATTAAATGTATACATTCTGTGTCTCTAGTGTCCACCTAGAAAAACTCAATTCGAGTACAAGATCTGCTATATCAAATTAGATGCCGCTTTAAGATGGGTAGAATGTCAAAGCCTGAACCAATTGAAGGTACATCTACGTGATGCCAACAATTGCTGTATCAACAGCCGCGTCTCTATCCATCAGGTATTTGATTTTGTCCGAAAATATGGTAGAATACTTGTAACTACGATCGTTCAATAAATTCCTGTGCATACGTAAGACTTGATGGTGTAACAACCGATATCATGAATCTTTCCATCATCTTGCATTAGTTTATACCTTAGGTCCTGGCTCAACTTAAGCATAGCATTGCATCATAGCTTATTTGTGTGAAAGAGAACAATACGTGGAGACGACATGAATACGTTATACTTACATTTTCTAGGCCTAAGTGTAAAATAAAATATACACGCTCTCTATTGCTCTATTTGGAATTCCTCAGACCATGATACTATAGGCATCATAATCTCCTTTAGCAATTTTTTATAAGTGCAGTATTATCATCATTATCAGTAATAGGTTCCTTGATATAGAGATAGTTATTGCTTTGATTATATCCAAGATCAGACATCTTTAAAACTTTAAACCCATTATCATGTAGATATCTTATTTCAGCTGAAAATAAACTTACATCAGTATATGACTGGTCAGGTAAATATCTATGATTGCTGTCTACTATAAAGTCATGATAGACAATTATAGGTATTGCATTTATACATGTGTTATTGTTGTAACTGTCTTCAAGGTTTACTTCTTTAACAAACTGATTGAACATCTGTGAATTATCATATGAAATATTTTCATCTTCTTGTTGCTCAGGATGCGGACGATCGCTCCAATTTCTAATATCATATCTATTTTCATATGTTAGCTCTCCTTTTTTGTTAAAAGGCACACAATTGTTTTCTTTTTTATAACCATTACAATGTAGAAAAGCTAAAGGTGCATCTCCGGTTCTTGCCAAGTCATAATATTTTGAAACAACATTAACTACTGTTGCATTTGAATGTCCAGTGCTAGCAGGATATGCAAAGGTGGTAGGATTTATTCCTACATGGTCTAAAAGGCATTGTTTTGATCCAGCAATTTCATATGTTAGATTCTGTTGCGATTTCATATCAAGGTCAGTGTGTGTCATTGTATGTGATTCTATATCATCTCCTTCCTCTTCTAAAGTATTGATATCTTGCCAAGTCATACGTGTTTTATCTCTGCCCTCAGTACCTTTGTTAACATAATTGCAAACTGTAAAGAAACTACCTTTAAAGCCATATTTATCTAGGATTGGTTTAGCTAACGTAAATTGGCTTTTCGGCGAATCATCAAAACCAAGGATTATGACTTTGGTGCTATTATTATTATTGTTATTGCCATTGTTAGTCGGCTGCAATATTATATGTCCTGAACCATAAGCCTCTTGAACTAAAAAGGCTGGTAATGAAAACAATACATTTAACCAATTGAATAGTAAACCTAATGTCAGAAGAAGTGAACTTATGAATAGTTTTATTGTCACCCTTAAGATTTCAAGACCTGAATTAAACAACTAAAGTAATATTATACTATTTGAATATAACTTATCCAAGTTAACGAAGCTCTTTTAAAGTGATTCTATTTACTAGTAATATAATAGTAGAGATACCTATTTATCTTATTTTCAAAGACTGTTTGTCATCATCGATCATTATATAATACATTGTCGTTATACAGTAGGTTACTTAGTTGAGAGAATTTTGTATTTAGCTATTGGTACTCTTTGCATTATGTCATTAATAATAATAACATCATTTCAGGTTGCTTATTTGAATAATAATAATAATAACAATATTGTCTATGCACATCTCTCTAGTAATATAACGCAAACATGGACAGATAGAGAAAACAATCTCAAAATCCAGTTTTCATACATACCACAGCAACCTACAATGGATGATTTAATTCAACTACAATTCAGTATACAGAATCTACAAACTGGCAATCATCTGAAAAACCTCATTACAAAAGTGACATTAATAAATACAAGTTATAATGCAATTTACAAATTAGGTAACATAGCAGTTGCTGATGGCGACTTTTCTATAAAGTGTCCACCTTTAGACTCGGGTATGCATCAGGTTATCATCAAGGTAAATTCAAAGGATTATTCATTTGCAGCCTTGGCATCATTTAAAATGTATGTATCAGAATAAAAAACAAGATCTACTAAGTAAAATTATGATGGAAAATCTCTGATGCATAACCTTGGTCTATTTTTAGACTAACATTATCCCTTAATTTGGAGATTCTTACTCAATATGCATAATTGAGTGTTTTACAAAGCCAACACTATTAAAAGGATACCATGATAGTTGGGACGACGTAGGACAGGACATTGAATTCATAGCGTTAAAACAGCTTTGGGTTCAGATAAATGTACCAAAAGAGCCACACTATTAATAAAATAAAGATTATTTAGTGAGAAATTATCAGAAATGAAATTTGCAATTGTCAGTATTGTTGTTGTTGATGATGTTGGTGATGAAAGTAGATAACTGTTATTACTATTGCTATTATTACTACCACCATGTAGTGTTTCAGAGTATAATAATCACTCGACTGAAATCTGCTGTGGAAAATAAAAATGAGCAAGGAATTACTGTTGCAACACGAAGAGCACGTTAATCCTTTGCAAAATGAAGAAAACCACTCTGAGAGTAAAGAATAAAGATACATGATAATAATACAGAGCAGGAAATAGAATGCCCTAGCTGTTATGATATAATGGTATTATCATCTAATTTTGATAGGCTATCGTATGTTTGCCAAGAATCTAACTTATCACTATTACTATATTAAGAGAGACGAGATTGGATATGACTCAACAGGAAAACCAAATCAATGTAAATAGTAATAATAATAACAGTAGTATGAATGAAGTACTAGAACAAGGTGATATATACTTCTTTTATAGACCCAAGAAAGCTGCTGAAGAGGTAAAAGGTATTGAAGATGTCAGGCGATTCTTTATGGTAACTGCACCTGAACAAGAAGAAAATAACAACAACAATAGCAAGAAGAACCAGTTATACAGACTTTTTGTCATAGGCAAAAAATCACTTCCAGAGATAAGAAAGAGCGAAGCTAGAGCATCTGAAAGATATTGGGCCAGAGTTGGTGGCATTTTTGCAGATCCTAACGAGCTTACAAAAGAACTATTTTCAGATGAATTTAGGAAAGGAGATGCTGCAAGGCCAGTTGGAGAAGGAAAGTATGCAATAATAATAGTAAAACACCAAAATCAAAATCATGCAGAGCTTGCATATATTCTTGAAATGCCAAAGGAACCTGGAGAAGCTCAAATAGAATTAGGTATAGAAAAAGAAGCAAGTTATATCGTGTCAGTTATTAATCCAAAGAAGTCAGCAGCATCTGCAGTACCAGAAGGTGGTAATTATCCAAGTACCGAAGAAATTCCAATGTATCCTGAGGAGATATTGAAAAAGTTTAATGATTCTGACATCTTTGTATCCTTGACAAGGGATACTAGGCTTATAGACTATCAAAATGCACAGGTAATACTCACAGGTGTAAGGGAAGGGAAAGATGTAATAAAGCATGATATAGGCATAGAAATATCTGACGAAGAAGAAACTCAACAGTCTGCTGATATATTCACAAAGCTCAAA
>JAFAQB010000318.1 GCA_019246625.1 Nitrososphaeraceae archaeon | reverse complement strand
TTCTGGTAAGAACTAGAAGATCCCAAAACTTAACTTCTACTAGATTCAGAAAATACACAAAATACCAAAAGTCAATATACAGGCTTCTTTTACCCGAATAAATGCTTGAAAGGCAAGATACTACATTTGTTGGATCATGTTCTATGGGTAATCCATGCTGATATTTGAGTTGATAGTCTAAAACTTTGAGACCGCATCCCAGTGCTTCTAAACCTGTCTTACTAAGACTTTGTAAAATGGTTTTGTTGACATATTTGATGTCAACATATATCTTGTATTTTTTCAGCAGCTGTGGCATATCTTTATGAGTTATAGGATCTTTCTTCCTATTGTAAACTTCAATATCCAGATTAATATCGTGCCTTCTGCAATAGTCTAGTGCCCATTGTATATCAGTTACTTCTGTATCTATAGTCAGAGCTTCTTTATGCTCATCTTTTAAAGTTATTATGTCTGGCTTAAAATGATCTATGTCAATTGGATTTGGAAGATATATGCATTTTGAAATGAGTTGCAAGAGATCAGGTGTAGAAACTATAACTACATCTGCCAGCCTTTGAGCCTTAACATGGAATCGTTTTGTACGTAAGGTTTTAGCCATTGTTCTTGATTTAAGAACTATATTCGATAAACGTAACGTAAACGGCACATGATTTTCGGGTCTATATGGCCTGCGTATGTCTGTTCCATGGTAATGTAGAATGATCTTCTTTGATCTGCCAAATTTCCTACGCAATTTAAATAATATGTCAACTCTGCTATGGATGTGAATAATATCTGCCAGTTCAGCTTCCTCTAAACATTTCTCAACAAATTCCTCCAATGTAAAATTGGAGATATATTTTTCATAAAACTTATAAATTCCATATTTATCTTGACCTGCAACCATAATTACTTTTGCTTCATGCCCCTGTAATTGTTGATACTTTGCGAGGATACATGCTACACCAGCCTGATCCCATATATGTAGAATTCGCATATTCAATTGTATTTGGTCGTCTACATTATACTATTTAGTTCTGTTGCATTGTAAGCACAAACAATATAGATTGGTCGTCAGATAGTAAAGCAATTCAATCCTTTAACACAGCATGAAATATGGATTGCTTTGTGTCAAGTTTGAATAATAATGATCCTTTCCTTTTCACTATGGGAATCCTATTAACACGAGTTATTGAAGATATATCCTTGTGTATATCTCTTCATAGTTATGTATAAAATTATGTGGTGCGACTCTCTTTGGAGTTTGTTCCTCACACCGATCAATATTTACTAGATGTTTATTTGACATGTTATAACAAGTTTAGTTACTACTTCATTAATTTCTGATGGACTATTAATATATGCAAAGGAACTTCGATTGCTATCACCAAATCTCATATTTCTTGTCAACTTTAAGAGATTGGATATCAGATACAATAAAAATCTATATCTACTTGGCCTTCTTTTTTTATAGTCATCGTTGCTGGTAGGACAACATATATTGTTTGGCATTTGCTATTTGATGTGGTGATAAATCTACAGCAAGATATTCTGAATGCTCTGCAACTCTTTCTCTTTGTTCTAATGTGAGGTTATTATTCTGTCGGATTTTACGACGATGTAGTACTTTGTTAAATCATTTAATAGACATGACAATGGTGGCAACAGTAAAACAATTGTGGAAGTTTATAATAGAAATACATTGAGATAACTTTGGTGGAGAAGATACTTGTAACACATAATTTCAAACTGGAAGCTATTAGAACAGCAGATAGATAATTTTGGTAGCCAGTTCTCTCAGCATACACTACACCTGCTGCTAAAAATCAAAGTAATGTAATCCACACAATAAACATTGTCCCTCTCCCTTCCGATAAGGTGCTCTTCCATCTAAATATTGGGTATAGATCACAACAAACATGCAAATGATGATGAATAGGCGCTTCAACAAGAGCAAGACTCAAAAGGAGAGTAATAGGTTGTTTGAAGTTATCGAATTACATGAAGATGAGCCAATAACATTTCAAAGTGGGAAGAGAAACAAAAAGCAAACAAATGCAAGCAGCAAAGATAAGAACATGAATGAGAAAAGAAAAATCATGCTTGTAATACCAGCTGAATAAGGCGTCTATGTACCAGATAAGGAATCATTCATAGCTTACTCCAAAAGTTATTATGCATGATAAATGCTTAAAAGAGTTAGAAGAAAGATAGAGTATTTCGTTCAATTTATGCTACAAATAATTTGATAAACCGATTAGGACTCAATTTTCTTTCTTTTTAGATTGCGTGCCAAAAATGATGCTTCACACTCACAATGATCGTCGATTTTAATATATCGTCCACATTTTGGGCAGATGATGATTGGGAATGGTACCGATAGCGACTCCTCCCTGGCTGGCAAACACCATAATAGACATAACTATTATTGCTCATTATAATATTTACCATATTGTACTATATTCAATATATTTTTTATCTTTATTTTACATAATCAATAGGCAAAATTTTCTTTTATAAGAAATAACCTGAAAAACGGAATGTGTAACCTATTTGTTTACAATCGGTAAACTAAAGGCAAATGTAGCTCCCTTGCAATCAGGATTGTTCTCAGTCTATATTTTACCGCCATGAGCTTCTATTATTCTCTTAAAGATGTAAAATCCAAATGCCTTTCTGAGTTAGTTACAAATTTTGAATTATAAGAAATTGTAAATAACTTAAGGATTTTATTATATTTCGATGAAAACCATGACTTATTTAGGAGATTATTATATAAAGGTAAAAAATATCCACTCTGCAGAAAATGACACATAGGCGCTTGGTCTAAAGCGCCTGTCTTTGACTGGGTCGTTTTGCTTACATGACACAAAATATACTGTTCCTGATCCTACACTAGCCAGGAGTAAGATCCACTCACTTTAAGGTAGGTGCTTGGTCTAAAGCGCCTATCTCTCGGGCTGTTGTTTTGCTTACATGACAGTCAGCTTAAGGTAGAGCTAAGAGCATTGTAATCTTAACTAGCAG
>JAFAQB010000418.1 GCA_019246625.1 Nitrososphaeraceae archaeon | reverse complement strand
CTGAAGAATCAAAAGTCTGTTGAAGCGTATTCTGTGCATCAGTTAATTCTTTTATTCTTTGTTGGACAGTCTGCAAATATCTCTATAATCCCTGCTTTCTGTATTGTATATCCTGAAAATTATGTTGAAGGGTTCGGACTTTATCTTGAAGGTTTTGATACTGCCCTTGAAGTTCTGGAAGTTTTATGACACCAGTCTCTATAGCACCTGCAAAACACTCTACATTATCAAAAGTTAAGCCTTTTCTCTGCATGCCAAGCTGAATAACTCCATCCAGAGCAACCAATATAGTATTGCAACTAGTGATATATCGCACTATCTGAGTTATAATCTCATATGACACGTGAATCTGAAGTACTCTATCAAAAATCTCGTAGAAAAGGAGGAGGGTAAAGTGGCTGATTTCTCGGGTACAGTCAAGGTAAATATATCAAGGCTTCTCTTTGAAGCACCAGCTATCGACAAGAAAATCGTTAACGTTGGGTTTGTTATTAAACCAAAGGGTACATCTCCTATCGATGGAGTATCCAAGCTTGAAGTCTCATTCCAAAATGCTACTCCTATTCTGGTAGAGACAAACAACAATGGAATTGTGGCAACTGCTTCAGATCATCCTGCAGGTGATGGTTGGGTTGCCAGAAGTCGAATGGGGTAAGGATGAAGATGGCATTATATTTTGGCTTTCATCATAGCTTTGATAGTTCGGTATAGGTAGGCGTGCATGCTATCGACGTCGGCCGCTCGTTTTTTACTTATGTGCTCACTAATCACTCTAAGTAATACTTGTTATAATACAAACAGGATTGACTCTTCTAACATTTTCGGACCCATATCTTGTATAGACTTGGTAAATATTGACCGTAATTGTATAATCGTATTCTGCCATGTACTCAATACTAATCATTTTTTCATTTTGAATTCACGGCAGCAACAAAAACAGAAGGAATCTTGCTATTTAACCAGCATCCTGTGTAACTACCATATCAGATCCTGTTGTGGCCTAGCTCTCGCAATGACCAGATCCAAGTATCTGGCCTACTATATTATCTGCTACACATACCGTTAGGCTATCTCCTTCGTTTGGGGGTAAGCTAAAAGTCACTCCTGGATGTGGACTATTAGTTGCAACACTATAAGTCTGATCATATCCATTGGCTGTTTGTACCCTTGACATTGACGCTGGCTGCTCCAAATCTATGACTCGAAACAAATCAAAGTATTATAGATTCACAAATTTATAGATATGAGTCAGTATTTATATGTAAAATAAAGGTAAGGCTAATAGGCATTATGGTAGCAGCAGAAGTAGAGCAGAAAAAGACTATACTTAATTTGTATAATTCTGGAATTACACCAGACATCATAGCACTTCAGATGGATATAACTCAAAATGAGGTCAAGCAAGTTATTGAAAACGAAATTAGCGAAGAGAAAAGAAAAAAAATAAATGCACAAAGAATGTCTGATGCTCCATTACTAAGTAAATTATACCTTGATGCAGTAGTAAACCTAGACTCAGCTATCAAAAATGCGCAAATTAGAATGTGGAAAGCTCTGAAAGCAAAGTCAGAAATCAATGATATTTCAATGGAAGAAACACAAAATGTACTTGGGAACTATGCTGAATCTAAAGTTAATCTTGTGATTTTAAACATTGACCTTGTAGAATCAACTAAGCTATCTATGACACTTCCTGTTGATAAACTGGCAACAATTATTCGAGCGTTCACTCAAGAAATGTCTTTGATGATAGAAGTTTATGGTGGATATGTCTTAAAGTACGTAGGGGATGCAATCTTGGCATTTTTTATTGCATCTTCCTCTGATAATTCATCATCATTATTGTATTTACCATGTATTAATGCAATAAACTGTGCATGTTCCATGATCAAAGTAATACAACAAGGTATAAACCCAATATTAGACCAATATGACTATCCTGAACTGAATGTAAGAATAGGAATAGATGTTGGTGAAAATGCAGTAGTTCAATACGGATGGGATACCCATATGCACAAAAATGGTAAGGTTATATTAAAAAAACCACATCTTGATATTTTAGGTTATACTATAAGCATTGCTGCTAAAATGACTGTACTTGCAAAACCTGGTCAAATTATAATTGGTCAATTAGTATATAACATATTAGAAGACAAACAAAAATCCGCCTTCAGATTATTATCAATAAGCTCAGATATTTGGGATTATGTCAGTAACTATACAGGAAAAACATATAGTCTGTATGGTAGCTTATAAGAGATCGAAATCGGAGTTAAAACATTTGATTTAGCTAGGAGCCTATATAGTTTACTGAATCAACATTCCTAAATTGACTATTAATAGTCAATAGTAATTGATTACTAGTTCCTTCGAAGCTTGCAACGATTGGTGAGTCACGATCTACAGATACCGTTCCAAGATATGCTTTTGCTTTCACTTTTTGTTTATTGTTATTATGATAAACATGGGCACGGATAGGAATTTTCATACCATTACCTATGATAATGCCGTATCTGCAGTTTTCTTCTAAAATGATATCCCATTCAGGTTCCTTCATAAAGTGTTGTGGATTTTCATTATTCTTTTTTATTTTGATTTCCATAATTACTTCATCTAAATTCTCTATTTGCTTAGGAATTACAAATACACGAATTTTCCTTTTCGTTAGGCCACGATGCAGCTGTTGCAGACTGCTAACACTCCAGCTTCGTCTAATTCAAATGCATTGTTAAATTTCATCAGATAGGAATTCGAATGTACTCATGTATATGAGGAATATTCTTTTCTTTTGCCAATTTCTTTAATGCCATTGTTATGATAAGATCAAATGATCTACATACTAGGTAGCCGTGTGTTAGTAATCTTTTGTATAATGCACGTTGCCATTTGAATTTTCGTATCTATTGGGTTTCAGCTTGATAACAATCGTGTTGCTTGCCCTGTTAAACATTCTCTGTCTTTTATCGTTTGTAAATATCCAGCCTAAAATGACATCTAGTGGAAGCAAAAAGGCTTTGCCAAAGCTTTCTATTAAAGCATTTTTGATATCTATGGTCTCTCCTGAAATGGTTACTGTTTTTAGATGCAAGATCCTTTTACCTATTGATTGACCATTTGTTGATTCAAAGTAAGTCCAATATACAAGGAATATTAAACTGCGTACAACAAACCCAACACTTCCTATACCACCACCACGAAACAATCTCTCAGGATTGGTATCAAACCACAATGGAAATGTTGCAGCATAAAATAATATTTCAATACCAATCGTAACTATTATAAAATCTATCAACCAGGCAAAGAATCTGTCACTCCATGTCGCAAGGCTTAGTTCAGTTGGTTTAGATGTTATATCTTCTACCCTATCTGAAGGAATATCCACATTATTATAATGCGAGAGAACATAATAAAGATGTTGTACACTATCTAAAACTAAGTACGAATAATAACTTTAAACCTAAGATGATATACTGGTTTTGGAAATCGTACAAGGGGTAATTCTGAAGTGAGAATAATAGGAACAATGCTCTTATAGATACACTCAACCCAAAGCTATGTCCTAACTGCACCAAGGTAACACCCAGGATGCAAAATTCTGCAGTAAACTAATAGCAAAGATAAATGCAAAATCAATAGAGACAGCAAGAAGCTTTGCAGAAGAAATTAAAATGATGTCTTTATATAAAATATTATTTCTTTGCTTTCCTTTCATATCTGAATATTTTTCTATTAATTTTAAAGAAAATTATTATCGAATATTGATGAAAGACCTCAAAGAGAAACAAGACGGTCACCAATATTTTGATAGAGTTCTTGAATGGCTTAGAGACGATAAGATAGATGTAACGTATGATGAATATATGAATAATTATCAGATTAGGTTTTCTCATCCCTCGTATTATGAAGCATTTCAGCAAGCAATTTCTAACAAGGGGGTGCTTACAAAAATAGGTGAAATATTAAGCAGTGTGTTGTTTAAATTAGCTGATAACAAAGATAGAGCTAGTGATGTAGCTTATGCTATAACTAAAAATTTTGACAAGCTGCCTGAGAATGTGAGAAATGAGCTACTGACGTATCTGTATAATAATATAGATGCACAATGGACGGCTAAATATGTAGCTAATGCTTTATCTTCTAATTTTGACAAGCTGCCTGAGAATGTACAGAATTTGTTGTTCAAGTTAGCTAATAATAAAGATACAGCGGCGCATGTAGCTAATGCTATATATTTTCATTTTGACAAGCTGCCTGAGAATGTAAGAAATGAGCTACTGATGAAGGTAGCTGATAATAAAGATGCGGCTGTGATTTTAAATTATACTGTATCTTATAATTTTGACAAGCTGCCTGAGAATGTAAGAAATGAGCTACTGATGAAGGTAGCTGATAATAAGGATGCAGCTGAGTATGTATCTGCTACTATATATGGGAATTTTGACAAGCTGCCAAAAGATGTAATGGATGAATTACAGAGAAAACTAGGAAATCATGGGCTTACCACCTATAGGGCAGATCAGCCATATGCTTTCTATGGATAGTCAAGCATTTGATGTAACGAGGCTATTCCACTACCACACATAGCATACATCTGACACATAGCAGTAAAAAAATACTAGAAGAATTCATCTCTACCACAAACTATGCAAGCAACCAAAAACTGTCCTAGCCAAAATGAGCTGGATTATTAAATTAGAAAATGACAACCAATCAAGCACTTGCTAAAGCAACAAAGTACGGGGAATATTGAGACTCATCAACCTAGCACACACATTTATCACACATTGCTAAGATTTATACACCATTACATTGAGCGCATTGACGAACGGACCTGCTGATTGGTCGTGCCTATTGCAATGTGGAGTTTCATAACTAATTCCATCTGGTTTAATACATACCTGGCATAACTGCGCCCATCCTGTTAAACATCATTTTAGCATTACATTATATTCCAAATATATAAAATAGCACAACAGGTTTAGTAGATTTCGACAATTTTTGTTATAACAATGAATGACCGAAGTCTTACTTCAGAAGAAGATTTATGCAAAAGCAGCTGAACCCCCTAAGCCGAAGGAATTAAATCCCACCCAGTCCATCACATACCTTACATCGCAATTAACATGGGAATCAGACTCGATCAGTAGATTCGTCAATAGAACTAATAATAATATTCATAAATCCAAGGTAATTGAAGTCGTAGAACAAGAGAATTCTGGACAGGAACCGAGGCTGTTCTGTTGAGCTTATAGTTGTTCCTAAGTCATTGCTGCTCGATCTGGCGAACATATTACTTAGTGATAGAGGTGGTATCTTGAGGTTAGTCTTTCATTTTCCCTATTGCTTTATTATAACATAAATGTAAATAGTGTATCAGCAGCAATTGTGCTGCCTCCTCTTTTGTTGTTTTCATCATCTACTACTAGTTCTCTCTTTATTCCTCATGTTCTGTTGGTTGGCTTATTTTCTTTATGGTTGTTGACGAGGAATGTCCCAAAATAGAAGGGAGATCCGGAGATGAAATTTGCGCTATTGATCTCTTTATCATGGATCTAAATTCTGCTTCAGAAGGATCATCGTCATAATTACCTTGTGCTGATGATATTATCAATCGTTGTTCTTCTTTTTCAATCTTCTCATCACTACTACTTTTGTTCGTGTGATCTAATAAGAATGCTCCTTCTTTGCTTATCTCTTCACGGCCTTCTTTCTCGTGTTGTTACGATTGGCTTAATTTGTTTAACGCTGCATTAATTCCACCACACTTCAGCACTTGATCAATCAATAATTCTATTTCTTCAAAGCTAGTACTTTTGCTATCATCATGATGTAGGTTAAGTCCAAATTCAATCGTGTTACTTTTTTCGGATGTGGTGGTGATACTTTTCGCTTTTCACTGATCACCTGCATATGGACAAAAGAATTTAACGGTTCCTTACCGTTGACACTCTT
>JAFAQB010000410.1 GCA_019246625.1 Nitrososphaeraceae archaeon | reverse complement strand
TTTTCTAAGATAGTTCCCTTCCAATGGTTTGTAGAAATATATGTAGACAAATACAGGCAGGTCATGGAAGTTATCTTATCGGCTTGAAATATTGTTCAACTTGTGAGGTTTACTTGTACCGTGCTGGAATTTTTTGTCCCTGTTGCGCTCGTCAGCTAAGGACAAGACCAAATAATATAAGGGTAAAGAAAGGCTCAGGCAGAGGAAAAATCATCGCTGACATGGAAGAGTAATCAAAAGGGTCCCGCAGTGAGAGGTAAATGCATGACGTTATGCCGGAATGCATGCAACGCATCAGCAGAGTAACTCGATAACTTTATGAGATACTAGAAATTATTGTTTTACACTTGTCTTATGATGCTAGTGCTGGTTTTCCAAATAAGAATGATCCTTCTAGCACGACATCAAGGCATCAAAGCAAGAAAACCGTTTCGATTTTGATGGTAGTCATAATCACTGCACTCATGGTTGATATGACTTTTTCGACCTTCTCTGATATTTTAAAAGAACAGTCGGTATCTTCTTTCTGGAGACTTGTATTATTTATAACAACCATTCTAACTATATATGGAGCAGGCCAATATTTTCTCCTAGGCTTTTTAAAGCAAATCAGTAGTGGAGTTCGATCCAAAGAATCGTACTTTAACAAACTGTATAATCTGCTGACAATAGCCCAATACATAATAGCTGGCATTCTCCTTCTTATCATTTTTCAAATACTCTTGACCTCTCATTACTATATTGTATCGACAATAGCTGCTACAACAATCAGCTATGCTCTAGCCTGTATTATTATGAGTCTAGTTAGTTACAGATTCTTTTCTTGGTACAAGTCAAGCAAGGATAATACAGTATTGTTATATGCGCTAGCAAGTGCAATGGTTGCCATTAGTACAGGTAGTCATCTGCTTACCCATAATGCTATTTTATTGGAAAAGCCATTTGTGATAGATGCCAATCTGAAACAAGATTTTCCTGAAATCAGTCAAAGTACAATTGGGATTATAGCCAATGTCTTTCTATATGCAAATGTCTTACCGCTTCTATTATCTTTTGTGTTAATGTATGCTGGCACGATATTACTTTTGCAGCACCACTCAGAAAAGTTAGGAAAGATAAAATTTTGGATTATTATTTGCCTTCCCTTAATATCTTTTTTAGCTGGATTGCTGCCCACTCTATTAGCGTTACCTTCTGGCGGTTTTACATTTTATAACAAGAATTTTGTCGTGTTCAGAGTATTGAGCATATTATCTGGAACTAGCGGTAGCATACTTATTGGTATTGCATTCTTAGCTATAGCAAGGACTGTATGTAAGATTCACCAAAATAGCACTATGGTCGATTACCTGGCAATTGCAGGGTATGGTGTCATGATGCTTGCTATTTCAATTGAAACACCAATGTATCAAGCCCCATATCCACCATTTGGGGTAGCCGCCTCCGCATCTATAGGTTTAATGTGTTATCTTTATGGTATAGGCATATACTTATCTGCAATTTCTGTATCTGAGGATGTCAAATTACGCCATGCAATTCGGCAATATGTGATTAAGGAGTCTAAGCTATTAGATAGTATTGGCACAGCTGAAATGGAGCAACAAATAGAAAAAACCATATTGAAAATTACAAAGGAACAAGAAGGAGTACTCACAGAACAGACTGGTGTTGAGCCATCATTAACTGAAGGTGAAGTAAAAGATTATGTAGAGACTGTGCTGTCGGAAGTCAAGCAAATGCATAACAACTATAAGGAACAACAATGAGGTTTATAATCCGAAGCAAAGTACCATTTCAGTCATTGCATAGACATTGGAACCTATAATATCAGGAATTCTTTATCTAGCTTTCTAATCAAATTGTCAAGCCTCGTGTCCTAACTGTCATGCAGACATAACCACAAGAAGACGAAAAACATAGTATGCTATAGGCATATGGAAAATCTTTGTCATTATAATAGAGGTCGCAGCATTTAACACGATTCAAAGCAAAGCACCTTTTCACGTGGAGGAGGTTTTCCCCAAAGCACCTATGTCTGAAACTGGTACAGCAGGAGGTGAATCAAGACCAACAACAGACCATGTTTGCGCACCAGGAGAAGATGAACCATCTAGCAACGAAGAATTATCCAGGACTGAGATTGCATCATAACAACCTCTAAACCTCTTTTATATTTAAGAAAATCACAGTATCAACGAGAACTCCTCACTTTCTCTTTCAACCTGTGCACGACCATAACCGTTAGACTATTTCTTGGTGTCTATCTATATGGACTTTGGATTCTTCATCAGCAGCAACACCATTTAGCAAAAGTACATTTTCAGATTTATTTTATGGTATAGCCTTTATGGTGCCCCTTTATCCTTTTTTGTACAAGCTCCGTAAAATATACATTGTAACAGGTGAAATCAAGGAAAGAATATGGGTATCAGCACAAGAATGACTGATATCAGTTAATATTTATAAAATGAGGTGTCATCCATTCTGATTCGGGTGTATCTTCATAGATATTGCCTTTACATTTAAAGTTATGTAGCCATCGGAAAAACCGTTTTATGTGTATCAAATAATAATTCCAAGTAGTAATCCACCTTTTGTCGGGGTCTTCTTCTGAGCTTTTAACTTTGGTATTCAAAAAAGAAGTGATTTGCTCTTTGCTTCTTATATCATAAAAAGTAACATCTTTTCCCAAAGAATTTGCAAATGCAATAACCATTTTTAGACTGTTATTCTGATGTCGTTCTGATACACCATTTGTCTTTATATATTGATAATATTCACCAATCAGGATTGAATTTGTATTATTTGGAACAGTTGCTATTTTGCTAATGGTCGTTGATAACGTTGATGGCATAGATTATCTCTTGACCTCACCTAAGATTACTTGTATAGCATAGTGTCTCACATAGGTATATGAACCCATGTAGTTGATGGGCCGAAAGGGAGTTGAACCCTTGACCTTTCGATTATCAGTCGAACGCTCCACCATGCTGAGCTATCGGCCCGTTGAATCCTTGAAAACAAAGGTTATTTAATCGTGTGGCCTCCATTTTTATTCAATTCAATTTTATTAGTGTCTGACAAAACTTGTAGTGACTGTGACTATGAATACATATATGTTTATATGAACTCTGGCTCAGTAGAAACCACCCTTCTTTCACACAAATCCATCAAAGCTTTGTAAGAGCATAATGCAATATACCTGTTGAGAGAGTAGTCAAGGTATGTCAGATTAGCAAACACCATGTTGCGTGTTTTAATAAGAAATGCGAGAATTCCGTTATTTCTCCACAGAAAGAGCAACCACATACATATTCACGGTATGGCAGCATATGGTGTTATAATTGGTGATGATACGCCAGTATGAAGGGAAGAAAGAGTTATAGGATGTTTGCAGAATGGCTAGTAGTTGAAGCGTATTATCTTTGAACATTTCTCCATTTATCTATCACATCATCTACCACATT
>JAFAQB010000289.1 GCA_019246625.1 Nitrososphaeraceae archaeon | reverse complement strand
CTCTTAAATGTTTCTGATTTTATTGCATATTGCAACTATGTATTCCTAATAACAAAGATAATTACCCATGCGAGGCTTTGTCCTCATTATTACTGTCTTTATCCATTGTTAAGGGAATCCACAGGTAGGCTCACGAGACTTTTTTTCTCAATCCGAAAAATGTGGTATGATCCCTTAACTATGATCGGTACTTTCTTTTTTTTGTTTCATAACACAATAAATAATTCTTAGCAACTTGGATGCAGCAGCAACAGCTTCCTTTGAATTGCCTTTGCTTTTAGCCAACCTTGTATAGAATTGTGATATATTATTACTATTCTTGTTAGTTCTAATAATATGTACATGAACACATTCTAGCATTATCCATCGCATATACTTGCTTCCTCTTTTGGTTATATTGCCATGATAGGTTATTATTCCACCAGAGCTGTGTGTTGATGGTATCAATCCGGCAGCATATGAACATAAATGATGAGAATCAGGAAATCTGTTGATATCCCCAATTTTGCTGACTATTAACAAAGCCGAATAATAGTAACCAATGCCTGGAATTGTCATCAGGAGACTTGCCATTTCATCTTCTTTGGCCTGAGTTACTATCTCTTTGGACAGAATCTTTATCTCGCTCGCTATCCAATGACTTGATTAAATGCAGATATCCATCCATTTATTCGGTAAATCATTTAATGATATAAGTTCCTGATCATATAGGTGTGTAAATGATGAGTAATGCTTGTTAGATATTTGGATACCTTTCATAATAAGTACAATACTGTGAATCTTATCATCTTTAGTTTGGTTCTCATTCTACTAACCAAGGCAGCCCTGTGTCGAACAAGCTCACGAAGCTCCATTATTCTTCTATCCTGTACGTAGCACTATGCTATGTAACCTCCACGTAAGAGGTAGCCAGTTTTTTCACAGCATCCAGTTTATCTGTCTTTATCTTTGCAGATGCAATAGCCTTTGTCTTGATAGGATTAGATAATACTATACCGACTAACATAATTTCGTATAATTTCGATGAGCTTTAGCAAGAGGTTAAACAACCTAATAGAGTTGACGAACTCATGTTAGCCAGTATACATTGAATCGCTTTTCTTCTGAGAGGTAGCGGTATATATTATACCATACACAAGATGATTCCATCACTATACGAATTTTTCATCATTGAGATTATCAAAAAATTTCCCCAGCTGCTTAACACTGTTGTTTATCCTTGAATTTTCTAATACTTTTCCCTTCTCGTTCATCACAGCTATCTGCTGCAGATAGTTCTTGTGCAAATCCATTCCCACAAACATGGATATATTATCATCTAGCTTAGATTTGGGTAGACTGTTCACATATGGTTAGGCTCTATTTCAATTTGTCTAGAATAGAAAAACTGACCAGATTGCTTAGTAGAAGACCTCTTCTTGCTACATCCCTTCTAGTTAACTCACAATATTTCTGATCACTCTGGCGCGTTTTTTCTCCCTCGACCTCAAGCACTACAGCATTTTTAGAGTAAGGAAATACAAACTTTAGTGGCCCAGTATTTATGACTTGAATGTTTGCTAGGCTAGCTTTCTTTACTCGATCCCTTTTTGCCACGGCAATTGCGAGATCGCCAATTTCTGTGTCACCATAAGTATATTTGGTAAAATAAACTGAAATGTAGTTAAGTTTATCCGCCGCTCGTTCAAACAGAGCATCATTCAATCTAAATATAAATGACAGTCTGGTGTTATTCTGTTTCTTAATATCTTCTAATGCACTCTGCATGCGTTTGAAAGACGCGAGGATATAGTGATTTGCCTTATTTGGAAAATAAGGCAGAATTTCGCAAGAAAAAGTTGCAGTAACAAAATACACGACGTTAATATTGTCAGACTTCTTCCAACAATCTAGAAGAGGAGCCGAATGCCCTTCATGCGGTGTACAAATGTAACCCTGTGCACCTCCTTCTGTGCTATCCAAGCTAGAACCTAATTGTCTTGCATAGATATATATAGTATGTTCTAAAAACTGATAGGTCTAAGAATTAGGACGATAACTCTACGGAGATGTCTTTAGCATCTGCTAGCCTTTTATACATTGTTGCAGTTTTGACGATTTTTCGTAAGATGTGTGAGCCACAAAATGTTCGTAATTAACAGCATATATAAAAATCCCCAGATACCAATCCTAAACGACAAGCTATTTGGACAAGCGGAGTATCAGATATCAAGATCTCGTATTAGAGAAAACCTAGCTGAATTGTTTAGTGCTTTTTGCAGTATGCCATTTAGCAGAATTGGTCTCCTTCAACTTGACTTTATAAAATGGAATGAGTGCACAACAGACAATTACTGAAAGCACTCCAAAAGGGTTAATAAACATATTTCGTATTATTTCGATGGTACGAACAAGCTTTGGTAGGTTGATTTTGAACCTTGATATACAATCTCGGATTTGCCTGTGGCCATTAGTTGCTCTTACCACTTGAGATAGAAAATCAGATATCCTGGTTGGTGGATAAAAATAAACTACTGCATTATCATTGTATACAACATCAAAACCACATTCCAGAACCTTGCAATGGACATACAGATCTATTGCAATTATGTCATCAGGTATTGAGATTTTTTTGGCAATGTCAGAACGTATTGACATAGCCCTCCCCATTACAGTATATTGTGAAAGTCGGTTGTTTCTTACAGATCTTAGCCAGTCTGAAATAAAAATCGATGCACCAGCTGCTATACCTTTCACCTTAATAGGTTTTGGATTTGATGCACAGAGTCCTATTTTTCCCCATATTGATGACACCAACCGTTCTGTGCATCTTTGCCCTACTATGATATCTGCATCATACAATACTATAATATCACCCATAGACCTTTCAAAGATTTCATTCCATGCAGCTGCAGCTCCCCTTCTACCATTATGATGTATAAATTTAATATTTAATGAGGAACTTGTCAGAAATCCATATACTTTCTCAGGAGTATCATCTGATGAATCATCAGAAATTATGATTTCAGAAATGAGATAATCCCTTGGAATATCTGTTTCTAAGGCTCTAAGAAGATTAAGTATATTCTGTCCTTCATTAAATGTCGGGATGCCGATTGTTACTTTTTGCAATGCTGGCGATGTGCTTAAAGATTATAAATATCATACATGATAATCCCCGTCCTCAGATTCATACTTTTGTTTGCTAAAAGACTAATAATGCATGAAGGAACGTTTATGCAATTTTGTTAAAACATCTTCAATATCAACTAAAAATCTAATAGTAGTAGGATATCAGTGCAAAAGAATAAACAAAATAATAAACTATTCATAGATCCATATTCAACACAATATAAAGTCATTGCAAACTCAACTCTTAGCTGATTTAGAATACAAAAAGATTCTTGATGCGGTGGGCATGAGAAAAAAACACTTAATCTTTCCTATCTTCGTTCAAGAAGGACAACAAGAAGAAGGTCAAATTATCACAATGCCGGGAATAGCAAAGACTCCTCTAAAAAAGATAACCCAACAGATCCATAAAGTAATTAATGCTGGAATTTCATCAATAGTTATTTTTGGTATACCAGAAAACAGAGATATGAAAGGATCCATTGCTCTAAATAAAGATGGTGTAGTTCAAAAAGCGATGGCGCAGATAAGAAAAGAATTTGGAAATATGTTAAATGTAATCACGGATGTCTGTGTATGTCAATATAATTTTTCAGGACAGTGTGGGTTGGTTAACAACAACAAAGTGGACAATGATTCTACCTTGGAGTTAATATCTAAAATTGCCCTTAGCCACGCTGAGGCTGGTGCAGATGTTGTTGCACTCTCCTCAATGATGGATGGTCAAGTATATTCTGTAAAGAAATCGCTTAAAAGACATGGTTTTCAAAAAACTAAAATTCTTTCCCATTCTGTTAAACAATTGTCCTCATTATATTCACCTTTTAGGACTGCTGCCTTTTCAAAAATATGTCAATTCAATACAATCGATAAATCATCATATCAAATAGCATACACAAATCCCCGGCAGATATTAAGGGAGGTACAAACTGACATTAACGAGGGAGCAGACATGGTGATGGTAAAGCCCGGATTACCATCTCTTGATGTTATATGTATGATCAAAGAAAAATTTGCTTTTCCTATTGCAGCACAAAATGTATCAGGGGAATACGCTATGATAAAGGCTGCTGCAACGTATGGATGGATTGATGAAGAACCATGGAAAGTTACTACTATTGCATCAATAAAAAGAGCCGGAGCAGATCGGATTATTTCATATTTTTCTATGGACCTATCTAAATATTTAGAGGATTAATCAAGATAAGTATGTGCACGTCATATGCCCTGATGGTTGTGGTGGCGTATCCTGGTCGATAATTGATAGTGCTATTATGTAATGTAGGAAAGGAAAAGGGATACTCTATTCGATCATTAGTAATTGTGTATTATTACAGGTCAGTCATATTGCGCACCAATATATAGGAGCCAGAACAAATAGTACCGTAGTCGCGATGATACTGGCATAACTGTTAGAATCCGCAATCCGATAATCGCATATGCTTCCAAGTACTCCGTTCATATTCAATACCTAACGTTAATAGGTGAACCTTGACCTGACCTCATAGAGATTTAAAAAGTCAGCAGTCATTTGTAATTTTTGAGAGTTTCAACAATCCAATTGATGTCGTCCTTGGTCTTTGCAAGATGACCGATTTTTATACAATCTCGCATATCTTTAGACTTCATTTTTGACCACACCGCTTCAGCAATATATGCAGCCATTTCTCTGGTAGTTCCTTGATTACAAAGCAAGTGCACAGCCACTTCGTGAAAGTTCTCATATTTGTATTGTCTAAAATGCAGTATCAAAAACCTTGACAAAAGTGGACTCAACAATCTATCAGTACTGTTGCTAGTTGCATATATCCACGTCTTGAGCTGTGTGCTACGAGTCCTTTGGAACTTTGTTTCAGCAATAATACCTGTTTCCATTAAACTGAGGAGAGCTGTCTGATCCTTAATTGGCATATGCTCAATTTCATCCACAAGCAAATATCTAGGTCGTTTTTCAAATAGATAATCTAACATTCCTGACCTTGTACTATGACTTCCTAGAGTAAAGTAAGAACGTTCTAATTTCATGCATTCTAACATAAAGAGTGTCTTAGCCGAAGCTGGTGGACCAACTAGCAGTATATGAACAGGCTTCTCTGATAAGAATGACATATTAAATAACTTTTTAACATCATGATGTCCTACAATATTATCAAAAAGTTCGGCTTTTGACCTTTTTGTTTTTTGAATAGAATGAACAAACGGAATGTTTTTTTCTATATCTGTATGTACCTCATCATCGTTCGACACAAACATTTTATGTAGATCAGTGATATAGGTTTTTTGTGATGTTAAACTTCATATAAACTAACTACCTATTCTGTAGTATGGCATGAAGATATTATTCAAACACTGCAATGATATCTAAATAGTGGCAACTACATAAACCGTCATTTCCGTTCATTAGACTAAATTAGTAATGTTTCGATACCTTAACAAACCTCAGCATGAATAAATGCGATAAAAACAATTCATAGATATAATTGAAAAGACGTATAGCATTATATGCCCTTATTTTCCATGCAGCTCAAAATTTAAAAAAAGAATGAGTTTGAGTCACAATTATATAACATTGCTACCACCAACCAAGATGTCCCGCGGTAGCTCAGCCTGGTAGAGCTTTCGGCTGTAGATGTCGGCCTATGTGTTATGCTGACCACGTGAAGCAGCCTATCGGGCGTACATGGTGCAGTAACCGAAGAGTCGCAGGCTCAAACAATACATTTTGGAGTAGATCCTGCCCGCGGGATACTCAAATCTAATGAGATTTACTTCACATTTCCCATAATTTTGGTCAAACATGTACTTGACATAGGTTAGAAAACGAGGACTACAGGTTATTATAAACCGCGTCTAAACATTTTAGAATAGTATGTCGATATAATGTATGTGTATCATCTAGCCCGTAGCTAGTATTTTTAGACGAATTTGCTAATAACTATAATCATAAACGATTATACCCTGTAATATGAATATCAGAGGAAAAGTGATTAACCACTACGACACCTTAGAAATCAGTAACAATGCATCCCAACTTGAAATAAGGAAGTCTTTTCGAACCCTGGTGTTAAAATATCATCCTGACAGAAATAATAATTCTGAAGAAGCAAAGCAAAAATTTATGCAGATCGTTGAAGCTTACCAAGTTCTTTCTGACAGGCATGCAAAAAAAGACTACGATGATAGAATTCACTGTGGATATTTAGATCCTATCCCAATACGAGAATCGAATTCCTGCGAGCAATTTTGTGGAATATATGATTATGCAGAGATCAAGAGGAGATATGTGCAGGGCTCGACCATAAAATCGAACAGCGTTGAAAGTACGAATTTAGGTACGTTGAAATCAAAGATGGTTGTATTTGATACTCTGGCAGCAGTCATTCGTTCCATCATTATTGCACCTATCTACCGAAATTAGAATTTTATCTATTGCATTATCCAAATAATAATGGTAAGACGCTGTCAATAAAGGAATTTGTTGGATATCCTTGTAATATAGAAGTGAAGGCCATATTTTGATTATATCATCTCATATAGGAAATTTTAGTGTTGATTTTTCAAGTTTTACAATCGGGATGTATAATGATTGTGTATCGGTACCGATTCTTTCAGCAAACTGGAATTCACCTGTCAGTCGACGTAGCTCTATGAACTTCTTGCTTGGCCGAGTATCCTGAATTATAAAGTGTATAGTGACAGCACCAACTGCTCCAGTTTGAATGAAGAGTATTTGCTGATTATTGTAGTTTATATGGTAGAGCATTGGAGTTAAGCCAAGAGCTGATTGTGCTGAATAGAGTATAACCTTGAGCATATCTTCCAAAGTTTCGTATTTCAGATAGGTTGTAAATGACTCTTGTGACATAATGTAGAGGATAGGTAGAATACAATATTAGAGTTTTTGTTTAGATCTAACGGTATGGGTGACAATGACAAGGATGCAAGTTTATTTAATGTAACAGAGATTACCGATATCAGGATATCATAATCACACCATAGCTTTTCCGTTACTTCCAGAAATGAACGAATTTGATTGATCTTTTGTTATTCTAATAACATAATCCGGTTTATTAAATTGCTCCATTTGATATATATGGTCACAGTTGACATTATTCTATTATTTAAGCCATTCATATTGATTGTCAATTAATATTCAGATCACAAGTATTCGGCAAATGAAGTCAATGTACTATGGTTACCTTATGTTATCGTTGTTTGATATCTCTTTATATCCTTCTAGAAATTCTTTTTCTATCGAGTTAAGTAGATTAATAAATCTATTATCCTTAGATAGAAGCATTTTCATGGTACTTTCAAGTTCGTAGAATACGACTTTGGTGTCATCATTAGCGACATCTGGATTAGATCCAAGTATATTTGATTCATTATACATGATCGTTAGTCTAAATCCCAAGATTCTCGCGTGCCATTCTAAATCAGATTGTAATCCTTTAACATGTCGTTCCCGATCTCCTGATTTTATTGCAGTTTTGATCTCTTCAAGTCTACAAAGAGTTGTTTGGCAACACTGTCGCAGATACTGAATTATTATAGAATACAAACGAGCGGTACTAGACTTTATCGTATCTGTTTCGAAATATGGATAGAGCAAGGTTTTTAGTAATATATTGTCTTGATATCTTGTTAGCAACTTTGGTGGATAACTTGACATTCTAGAGAAAATATAAAACAGGCCAAAAGTAGTTAATTTGTAGTATATTGCTCCGCGCAAAAATTTTCCCTCCTCTTCGATTAAATTTAATTCTTGAAGCCTCCCTACCGCGACGTATTCATTTTTATAAGCAGTTGGTTGACGTCTAGACTTAATATAAGAAGTTATTTTGGAGGCTGAACTATGGCCGCTCATTATTTTCAAAAGGAATGACTTTTCTGTCCCACTGAGTTCAATTCGTTTATAATCGAATATTTCAGAAACAAATGTCGAATAGTTCACATGCATAAGTATAATCTAATAACCAGTTTATTTTCAATAAACATTTCTTAGTTTTGTATAGTATAGCTCTAAAATTGGATGGTAATTAACGGCTCTTAAGAAAAAGCATATAGCTTTAGAAGCACCACATTTCTATATGCTCATCTTTCAAAGAAATAGAACATCTATTGAAGATATTAGTTATAGATATATCTATACTTCCTAGGTTTGTCATTAAGAAAGATAGCAAAAGCATTATCCTGTAGATTTTTTGTTAATAGAAGTCACGTATTAGTATGGAAATTTTTAAAGCAAGCTAAAACACCATCTTCATTCACCATACGAGGATAAGAGTAACATTGAAAGAACTATCCACAGTATATCAAAGATAGAACTGAAAGTTTTGATGACTACTTTCCATGTCTAAAAGTATCAAGAATAATAAATCCAAAATAATAAGACATGTTACGAATTGGTTTAATCTTTTCGTTAATTATTATAATGAGGAGGTAATAAGTCTCTTAAGAGCCCAATTAGGTTTGTTAAGTTATAATGACTAGAAAGAAGAATTGGAATGGACGAGTTTTTGTACTAATGACATACGTACTAACAAATAATTATTTGCACATATATTTTTTATACCAAGACTAAATCATTGCAATCATGCATGTCAAACATACAATCGAAAACCAAAAGATTGTTATCGAGGTAACAGTCGTGGGGAAAGATCGTAAAGGAATTGTAGCAGATATTACTAATTTTATTTTCAGAAACAAAGGCAATATTGAACAGATTAATCAGAATGTGGTTCGCGGATTGTTCGGAATGCACCTACAAGCTTCCTTTCAAAAACAAATCAACAGAAATGAGCTTGATGATGGACTGCGACGTCTTTCAAAAAAATTACAAATGGAGATCAAAACCCATTATCAAGAGCCCGACAGAATTAAAAATGTTGCAATACTTGTTAGCAAAGAAGATCAATGTCTTTTAACAATTCTGGGGTCTAAGAAGAAGAAGGAGATCGACGCCAATATCGAAGTCATAATTGGAACCAGTGATATATTAAAGCCAATAGCAGATGACGCAGGTATACCGTTTTACGTTGTCAACAATATTGATCAGAGCCAGGCCGAAAATCAAATTTTACAGCTAATTGAACAATATAACATTGATTTAATAGTCTTGGCTAGATACATGCGCATTTTAACTCCGAACTTTGTCTGGCGCTATCCAAATAGAATTATCAATATTCATCCATCGCTCTTGCCAGCTTTTCCTGGTGCTTATGCTTATGTACAGGCCTATGAAAGGGGAGCAAAGATAGTTGGCTGCACGGCTCATTTTGTGACAGAAGATCTTGATCAGGGCCCAATTATATGTCAAGAATCGTTCAAAGTTTCTCAGTCCGATACACTGGAGACTATAAAAAGGAAAGGACAGACACTGGAGAGCATGACACTTCTAGAGGCTATGAAATTATACTTAGAAGGGAGGTTAGAAGTATACTGGGGAAGAGTATACGTTATGGGAACAAAAGAAACAAGTCACGCATAGCCTAGTATATAAAATGTTGTTGTTCTATCTGCTTTCTAGTATATAAAATGTATACAAGCATTGTATTAGAGTCTTATTGAGGTGAAAAAATTCTCGTAATAAAATTAAAGAAATAGATGTGTGTCATAAGTGAATAATCACACGCAAGCTCATACGAAAAGGAATTATGCAATGTATGAGGGAAGACATCTTGACTGTGAAATGTCAAAGTTATGTTGTTCAAAGTATAAAAGCGGAAATATTTAGCATTGTAAAAAGGCTGTTACAGACCAAATAATTGCGTTCGTTATATAGAGAAATCGCAATACTATATTTATACCTGAACATAAATTCCAAGACATCTTCTACTAGCGATAAAGCTATAAAATAAAGTAAATTCTTCTGACGTATCATAATTCAAGTATTTACAATTGAAATACCTTCCGAATTAAACTCATTGTCACAAAAAGGTTATATGCATATATTGATGATATCGACATACAAGTGCTTTGGAAATGATGATAACTACAAGATCAATTGCCACTCTAAAGAATCCGGTGAGTATGTTCGATCTCAGATATTAATATATGTCTTGAAAATAATGAATCTAGATTTTGCTCTTTATGGACTGAACATATAAAGATAAAGAATTGTGCAGATCTATTTATAAATAAAAAATTTTCTGGAGATTATTTTTTTAACAGACTATGTAACATAAGATGTTATGACAGCGAGTCTGCTATAGAAGAATCCATAAATATATTTTTCGAAAACGGATCGAACTGTTACGTATATGTTCATGACTATGATAGAATATTGGAAAATAAGTTATTGAAAATGGGATTTACACTCTTAGATACTATGCAAGTGTTAAAATATAGTGATAAAAAATCAGAGCCTGACAACGATAAAATTCATGTGTCAATGATTGATATAAATTCAATGCCAATTTGGATAGATGTGTTTTGTAGATCATTTAATGTCATCGGGTGGAAATCCGAGGTAGAAAGGATAATCAAAACGTATTTTAATGAGCTAACATTGCTTGTATCATACATCGAAGATAATTATAGGATGATTCCAGTTGGGTGCGCTGCACTGTTCAATAGATATGATTTAATGGGACTTTATTGCCTAGGAACAGTATCACCTTATAGAGGTCAGGGTTTGGCGAAGGAAATCATAAAAGTCTCTTCAGATATTGCCCGACAACAGAAATTGGGTTTCCTATTCCTTCAAACCTTTTCCAACGAAGAATTCATTCACTTTTACAGGAAGATTGGATTTGAGGTCATGTATGAAAAGAAAATATATACGCTAAATAGACAATAACCACTAGTACTATAGGTTAAGGAATCTTAATGCAGCCAAATAACATGGAGTCAGATCATTATATGATGAATATGCTGCAATATTTTGCTTAAACAAAAAAGATGGAATAGTGTTAGATTAACACATTATCTCGGATTAATGCTTAAATTGACGCTGTTAGAATTTCAAATATGGGCTCGTGGCGCAGACTATATTGTAGAAATAAGTACATATAGGCGTGAAAAGGACAGCGCGGACGCCTCCTAAGCGTCAGGTCGAGGGTTCAAATCCCTCCGAGCCCGCATTATATACGGGTTCATATACTCTTTGAACAAAATAAATGATAGATTAGAAGGAGCAGGACAATCGTAAAAATGCCAGTAAAGCTATCAACTACCATAAAGAAAATTGAAGATATACCAAACATCACAGATAGAGTTCTTTTAACTGAATTTCACAAATACCTTAAATCTAATGGGGTCTCTGAGAGTCATCAGAACAATAATCTAAAGGCCCTGACAGCCTTCGCACACTTTTTGGGTCCTTATATAAGCTTCTTAGATATAAAGGAAAATGATTTGATATTATCATTTCTAGATTCAAAACTCAAGGCCATAGAAGACGACCCAGACAAAAAAAGCGTAGTAACTTGGAATGACTACCTTGGCCGACTAAAATATTTCATGCGGTGGCTACACAATTGTAGAACAAAAGATGGCAAGGAAGATAATCGCATAACTGATCCAGCATATTGGGAAACTCCCTCCTTCATGCAAATCAGAAAAAAGAAAACTAAGAGACTGAGCCCATATTCAGAGACAGAAATATGGGATCGTGATGAAATCCTTTCTATAGTAAAATATGAACCATACAAGCGAAACAAAGCAGCTTTAACT
>JAFAQB010000237.1 GCA_019246625.1 Nitrososphaeraceae archaeon | reverse complement strand
TTCTTAATCCCTTACGTATTTTACATCTCAGGATATATTACCCAGTGTCTAGACCTATAAGTTGGTATTCTTTTTCTTTGATTCTTGCTTCTTCTTCCTCTTGTTATCCTTTGCCTGATATGAATTGTATAACCATAATCCTCTAGTAATTCGTATACTTCTGGAAAGTCATAGCCTCTGTCCATACACATGTGTTGCTTTATACTGGATGCTGCTGGACCCTACAAAAGTATGAAAACGCACCTGTGTTTGTAAATTTATGTGAATATGTCTTCGCTGGTAACAAATTGTACCAGAGGCATCTTTATCTGCCTTCCAGATAATCCGACAAGCACAAGACCACCTTGCTAATCTGTAGTTATGACCTTCCTTCTATCTTGTTATGATTACCGTGCACTTGGCATAATGAGAAACCTTGTAGGAGATACTTCCTATATGAAAATCTCTTGAAGCTTTAGTGCCTCTACTACCAACTACTATGGTATCTATCCTTTCCTTATCTGCTATTTTCAATATTTCTTCTGCTACATCATTTGCACTAGTCTCAATAGCATTTATTGATCCAATTGGGCCTGAAGACTGTTTTGCTCTTGACTCATACTGCTGAAGCATTATTTGAGATTGGTGTTTCAACTCTTTTGATATCGAGTAACCAACAGTAACAAATTCTTCTATTACATGTACAATTAGCAGTGCACATCTACATTTACCTGCTAAAAACAAGCCATATTCGAAGGCCTTTTCTGAGTATCTGGAGCCATCTACTGCAACAAGAATTCTTGATATTATTTGATTTTTTTCATTCATGTATTAGGTAGGTCCATGAGAAAGTATTTAATTTCTTAGAATCTCGTGCATTGCGGTGCAATCATGTATTATTTATAATGACTTGTTGTTTTATCTAAAGCGGCTTTAAGATTAGTATCTTACCTTGGACATTGACCTTGTTTTGCAATTCTAGTCTGTTTGCTTCACTGCTACTAGTGCCAACAGGTGGTGCTATTCTTAGGTTCTTGGCATGAATTGCCTGGGGATACGTGTACTGAGCTCAATATAATATAATCTCTCATACGCCCGTCTCATCATCATGAACTCATTACTTATTCATTGATAGGACTTAGGCTTGGAGTAGGGAAGATTTAGAATAGTCACTAGTATACATAAATATTATGCACCTTGCCATTTTAGTTATGGGCAATAGTAGTTAATATGTATAATATAACAACAACGTTATTTTAAAAACTGAATTTGTAAAGTCTTTATCCTGTTATATTTTTGACCAGTAGTAGCATCATCAGCGTTGTCACTATTATATGAAGCTAATTCAAATGTAAATCTGGCCCTAACCGAATCTCCTTTTTCGAATTTTACCAAAGCAGTGATAAGATTTGTATTGTTAATATTGTCACTTTTGTTATTACTACCACATTTATAATCCGACTTCTTTTCAATGATAATCTGGTGCTTCAATGTATCATTGGCCATTATTGCAACTCTGAGAAAAGACTCAATAGATCGCTTGCCTTTTAGGCCTCCTGTTATTTTGCTGAATGGTTCATAGACTATTGCATCAGGAGCAAATAGCTCCATTAGATTATCTATATCTTTATTCTTGATAAATTTAAAGTAGTCAAAGACTATGTCTTCGCTAGTATATACGAACTTTTTTTTATTTCTCACAGTATTGCCACTCTCTAGGTATAATTCTACTCCTACGCAATACACTCGAATGTGTTCTAGATAACCAGTAGGAATGCAATGCACTACCTATGACTAAGGAATTATTATTCATACTTAAGAACAATAAATGCATGGTAGAATGTTGGTGGTGAACATGATAGCGATTACCGCTGAGCTTACCATCGCCTTAGATCTCCCTCAAGCAGGCCCTTACCTATGTGTATTTGATCTATATGTTTTGACATTTCTGCTGTAGTTTGAAATCTTGATTGACAATATGGGCAAACGACTTTTATACTCTCTTTTTGAAGAATGTCAGAAGAAACTTCCAATTCTGCTAAGTCTATATTATTACTAGGACTATTTCCTGTTATTGACACAAGACTTACCATTCCAATTACTTGGTTACGATCATTACTACTACTATCGGTCCTATTACCTATCTGGTTCTTAGTTACAACTAATCTTCTAATATGTTTGCTTCTCATTAATGAAACTGCGTCAGCAACTGAGGATTGGTGATCAATTGTAATGAGAGGTGTACTCATTATCTTTTTTAATGTGACCTTATATGGTCCTAAATTCTCAGCTAATACCCTATATAACATATCTCTCTCTGTGATAATACCGATTGGATCTTTGGAATCCTTACTAACAACCAAAATACACGAGGTATCTTTATCTCGCATTACTTTTGCTGCTTCAGCTACTTCTGTATCTTGATCTAAGGTTATAAATTCTTGGAGAGAGGCAATTTTTCCAATATTTTCGGATAATGCAATTGAATACATTCATTTGGAATATTTGTAAATTGTGATATATTAGTGATGTCTGCACTGCATTGCAGTAGAATCTTAGATTACAAATAGTACCCACCATTGGCAAAAAAGTAATGGTAAGTAGCAACAATACGAATTTGGAATCTGTGTCTGTTTCCAGATTAACATCGATAACCGACGTGAAAACAGCAGAGGAGAACCAGAGTATACAATCGGTTTGTAAGATTCTATACCAGAATGTATAGAATACTATTACATGGGACATATATCTTCCCTATAGTCTTCAAATGAGGTATGTTCTTTGGAGCACATAAGCACTTCTTTAATGTTACAGCCTGACATGCCAGATTCAATTTAGAATAAAATCCCAGTATGTATAATATACATGAATAAATATATCAAATAATTCGCATCCAAATTAGTGAATAAAGTAAATTATTTGTCAAACAAATACGAAAGATTAAAAAAATACTGTACTTATGAAATATCATTGACGGACATTTACGCTGAAGCATCAACAAACGATAATATTGCTAGAACACAAAAAAGTCGCAGTATTACATTCAGACTCGATTCTTCCGTAATGGACGAAATGCAGCGCGAAGCAGATCAAAAGGAAACATCACTTAATGTTCTAGTAAACCAGGTTCTAAAAAGATATACAGAATGGGACAGGTATGAAAGTAAAATCGGTATGATGCCAGTACCTAAAGTCATGTTATCCTCTTTAATTGATAAGTCCATAGCAATAGCTAAGGAAAATATTGGTATCAATGATATAGAACCTTACAGAAATGAAATTCTAAAATCTGCTGCTCAGATCGCATTTAGTGTAATGAAAGATTCTATACTATTTATGAAAAAACAATACAATTTGTGGGTAGTTCTCTCGGTATTGCAAGAATACATGAAAGTCTCAGGGATAAATTCTGATCATAAAATAGAGGGTGGCCGAAAACATGTATTTGTAATACAACATGAGCTTGGGGAAAACTGGTCGCTATTTACAAAGGAATTGTTGAAGATAATATTTGAAAGCTTGGCAAATGTCAACGTTGAAGTTTCTGTAACTCCAAATACGACCGTAGCTGAAGTTATGCTTTAAAGAAAAAAGTGACAATATTGTGTGTTAGACATGGCTAGCTCATATACAAAATCTAATAGAAAAATATAAACAAGAGTTTCAACTATGGTTTGATAAAATCAAAGTGTGTTACAACAATAACAAAATATAGTTAAAAACAGATGTTATGCCTACGCCTACATCGATAGTGGGAGCAATAATACATTACACTGAAGATGAAAAGGTTGATCTCATTGTAATAGGCGCAAGATGATGGTCTGGAATTAAGAAGACGTTACTTGGAAGCGTTGCTACTGGAGTTGTGAATTATGCACATTGTGCTGTAATGGTGGTAAAGAGACATGTGCATATCCTCTAATCGAAGCAAATCCTCTATGGAGCATATGTGTATTTCAAAAGGTTATTCAATAATTATAACATATCATATTTTTTATCCATCAGATCTACCTTTAATATCTTGGTTGTAATCTCTGCTATCAAGAAACATCATAGTATAATTTATTGTGATTGGCAGCAAGGGAATGTCTGGAATCAAGCGAATGCTAGTTGGTAGCGTAGTGCAGAACGTAACAACTTATGTACATTATCC
>JAFAQB010000457.1 GCA_019246625.1 Nitrososphaeraceae archaeon | reverse complement strand
TTCTTCAAAAGTAGCAGATGCCTCTTCTTCTTTGCTACTATTGCTGCTACTCATTATATCTACCTGTCCTTTAGTATTGATAACTCCATTATTACTACCTCTTGATATAATCAAACCTTTACCGCTATCTGTATAATTTAGACCTCTTGCCGTTCCGTGACCTGAGAATGTTACTTCTATAGCATGAGTTGTTCCATTGAGAATTACTGGTTTTTGACTTGTGGTCTTGTCAACTTCTGAATAGAGTGGACTTGGTAAAACAATGCCAATATTTGTTGTTCTTGTTCTTGTTCTTGTTGTTGCTCCTGATGATGCCATTGCTTTCTGTATATTGATATTGGTTATACCAGCAGAAGTAGCAGTAGTAGTCGCCACCGATGATGACCAATAACCAATAACACTACTAACAACAGCTACAACAACGATACCAAACAAAATCTTTGAACTAGACTTGTAGTTATTCATCATCAAATCGAAGTAGACCATCTAGGATTTAATGATGTTTGTCATAATCTTTTGTAGCTGCTCCTTCCTCTATTCATCATGACAAGGCAGCTAGCCTCATAATGGCCATGATTTTATCCACGACTGTTATGGTATTGCGTTTGTATTAGTAGCGAACTGCAAAGCAGGAGATTCAGTACTAAACCAATGTACATCTAGATATGGTTTGATAGGATAAAGAAAATCCAGTTCAAGTTCAATAGCGTAGCTAGAGCTGCTGAAAGCAAGGAATCTAATGTAGTAATTGAATACTGGTCAGCAGCGTGTATTATTGATTCCTCTCTAATCGTAGAATGAGCCTATCGGACACAATTTCAAGGACAAGTATTTACTTGTATATATTACACTAGTGGAGTCTATCAACCCTGTAATTCAAAGTTCAATTTGCTCGGTATCCCTAAACTCTAACGATCGAATATCTTCAGCGAGCAGTACATGCATCAGGTATCCTTATTTCGTCAATAAATCAAAGTAGATCTCCCTTAAGAAGAGTCCTTCAAGTGAGCATTATTTATAGAGTATAACAATACAGAGGTAAATGGTAAAAAATTAAGTGATCAATTGATGTAAAACTTGAGAGAATCTTCGATCAAGAAAACATGTTCACTTATATTTGTTCAGTAGTATACATGAAGGGTAAGTCGAGAAAGGCAACAGAAATGACAAATAAACAAATAAAAATACTGTAAAAAATAAGATAAAAGCTACTTGCAGCTAGCCGTGGCAAAACAAGGAGGATTATATTGAAAATAGTCTCATTAGGCGCAGCAGTTACAATAGCATTATTACTATGGTTGTAATAACTGGCGCTTCTATAACAAGCCATAATGAAAAATCGTTTGTGACTCATCTTCATCCATCCATTAATGTTCTAGATAATGGTAAATTTATTAGTGTTCCAAAGAATATAGGAATAGATTCATCATTGCATAAATATCATTCTCTAGATCAATATGGAGCACGGGGAGCGGCACCGTTGCACACTCATGATGATAGTGGTACCATTCACATAGAATCTACAATAAACAGGAATTGTACATTGGGAGAATTTCTAAATATTTGGGGACTAGATCTTAATGACAGACGATCAAGCTATGTCTATGGTATCCCCTATCTGATCATAGAGATCATGTTTTAGAAGATGGACATAATCTGGATCTCATAGTAATAAAATAATAATATATGTCAAAAAGGCTCTTGCAATAGAATCCGATTTTCTTCTCTTAAGCATACGTAAGCTATCCAAGGATCATATTTGTTTTGCAAAAAGGTCTTTATCGTTAGTATATTATCTATAAAACACTACAACGGGCAGCGTAACAACTTTATAATGTAAATAAACCAGAGGCTGAATAACACGCAACGTCCAAGGACATGGTTAGATAGATAGCAATTGATATCTCAATACATGTTAATAAAAAAACTTAGATGCATTCATCTATCTTATTATGATTGTTAATGTTGAAAGTTATAATGATAGGAATAGGAATAAGAATTTAAATAGATCTTTTCTACTATGATTTATAATTAATTGCAATGACTTCTGCTGCTGATGACGAAAAGAAATTATATACTAATACTAAAACACAGGAAGATTTGGACTATGTATGTGACCTCTGCGGAGCAAGATTCTATAACCAAAATAAGCTGCATAAGCACAGAGCTACAGAGCACAAAGCTTCTGTAGAGTAATTAATCTGCATTTCTAATATATTCAACATCTTCTGAGTCATTATATTAGTAGGGCAGGTGTGATCTACTAGAATTGATTAAGATGATAGTCAGTAAAGGAGGTAATAAATATCACCAATATATTAGAAAGCTGCTGAGATCATATGTTAAGCTTTTTGTGACCACTATCTTCTCCATTCTATATAGTAATATATTTAGGAAAACGTAATGAGTATGTATAATCACTCCTGTCTATATTATTGCGCCCGTTTGATATTGTGAATTATTATACCACATACTAACACAACTAAACCTATTATACAAATAGCAAACCCATTCACTGTCCATTGCGGATTGCTATACATAAATGAAGATTGCGGGCCTACCTCCGATTTACTTTGTGCTACAAACAGTATTCCTGACATTATAAGTATACATCCTACAACTATTAGTGTCTTAACTAAGATATACTTTCCCATAATACCGATTATGTGTTAACACTATGGTTTAAGCAATTAAAATAATCTTTTGTTAGAAAAAATCCAGTGCTCTGTATCGGTATCCATATTTGATTGGATCTTTGTTTATCAAACTGACTCTTGCATACAGCAGAGCAAGGTAAATATTTATCCTCCAATTTGAGACATCCTTTATCTTCTTTAGTCGACCATCATGTTACAAACAGGATCTTTGACCATATTATATAGCCTTGAAGAATCAAAATGTCTTAATTATTAATCGGCATATTTCAGTAAATATTTTTTTGATCTATTTTATCTCACAATCAGATCAATGCAGACTCATCAGTGGTTGTTGTATAGTTTGGTTTTGTGATTATGGCATAGTTTGATTTAGTTGTGATTGTGATTGCTGTACTGGTAGCTGGAAAAATGGAACTGCTCCACTACCCCCAAGAGCATACGGCATTTTCCCATTCCATCTGTTGATAGCCTGCCACTGAAGATACTGTGGACTTTGCCTTAATTGTCCAGTGATTATCTCAA
>JAFAQB010000442.1 GCA_019246625.1 Nitrososphaeraceae archaeon | reverse complement strand
TTTGAATTTGTATTTGACGTATCCAGCATACTTCTTCCTAATTCTTGATCGGCTAAATTGAGGTATATCCGCGCTTTTCTAAAATCATCATTACCTAGCGATTGGATAGCAGTTTTTACAAAATACAATATTGCCAATGGTTGGATTGAAATATGATGGGGAACACCACCATTGCCATCAAGTGCTAATGTTGAGAGTTCCTGCTCAGCTTCCATTAGATATGTGGTTGTATTGTTGATACCGTTACTCTGAAATTCCTGGATAGCACTATCGACAAGCATTTTTGCTAAACTTGGCGGTGTCATTGTTGTAGCAGCAATAGTGGTAGTACCCGGTCTACCATTAGACTGAATGTAAATAGCATAACCCATCCGGATATCTAATGAGGTAAATACTAAAACAGCGCACAAAGTTGTCATTATAAAGTGCGACAAAGTTTCTATTCGAATTGTTGTCACTATTCCTATTCTTAATTAAACGTTTCATAATATAAAAGCGGTTGCCAGCTCTATTGATGGTAGCACTTTGTTGGTTCTTCCTGGAGGATACGCTCTCAACGAGCCAAGGTTACCAATTGTGTTACTTGTGAAGCATAATAAGAAATTAGCGGTTATAATAAATGCGTCTAAGTTGAAGCACTACATGATGTGTATCACTCTAATAGAGTTGGTGCAATTGCTTGTTACAGCGACTTTGTAATAGTAAATACACACAATGATATCTATAACTATTCAATCTATAGCAACAACAAGAAGAATAATACAACTACCAACAGGGCTAGGGAAACACATTATAGTAATATCTGTTGGGTACAATTTGAAATCTACCTGGGGTATAGTGATTGAAAAATAGCTTGTTTTATGATGAAACCTCAAAGACATTATATGATCAACTACCAAAAAATTCAGTAAAATCCCATGTAATGTTAAATATTGAACAATTTGAAATTGGCAGTCGTTACGTTACTGCCAAGGTACAAAATAGATACGGAGAGAAAGTTACTATCAACATACAAGGAGGCAGGCCTGGAATAGAACTTCAGGAAAGTTTTTTCAAAGTAAAAGAAGAAACAGAAACTCCGTCGTATGCATATTTGATAACAAGGTTAATACAAGATAATAAGATATTTGCTAGAAGACTTCCGGTTGTCGGAAAGAGAGATTGGCTATTGATATACGATGACTCCTTACTTGAACTTTCTGTAAAGGATGCGTATGATGAATTAGAAATTGTCCTAGTTTAATTTATTTCCATTCTAATTGTTTTTGAATTTACAGATTAGCTTGACTAAGATTAGGTTATTCATACTTGTTGCAATACTATTCATTTGTCCAGAAGTTTGGATTAATCTTTCAAAATAGCTGAAATCTCAAAATACAGCGATCACCATAAACTTTATTTTATAAAAAAATATATCGTATTTTGATAAACTACACCATTCCTATACAAAACATATGACCAGTTAATCAAAATTTAATTAGAAAACATATGCTATTTGGTATAGCATTACTATATTATCATCACTTTCTAAAAACTAAGCAATACAATGGTGCCCAGATTGACTAAAGTTTAGGACAATATCGAATGACCAAATATATGACTGTCCTTCTTGCCTTGCACCAGATTATCGGTTGCTCTTAGAAAGCTTTGACTGAGTAATCAGAAAGAAACATGGTTTCTTCAGGGCCCTAACTCTCTCCATGATACAAATAAAAATAAACCAATAAAAACAGAAATTTTAATTATTTCTGTTTTTGCACTCTTATTTTTTTCTTAGTTCACATTTTCCTTCATCATTCTTTACATGATTACGCCAATGCATACCACAACCTACCAGTCTGTGCTCCGTACAACCACATATTGGGCATCGCTTGATTTTTTTATTCTGTGACATATCTCTATAAGGGATCTCTCCTTTTATTCATTAATTATTCGATCTATTCTATTCTATTCGCAATGGCTCAAGCTAGAGTGATATGTATTCACCCAGTCACTCTAATCCAATTTTCTATTAGTATATGCGTACGTTGGAAATAAAGAAACCTCTTGGAAATTGGATAAATATTTCCATGGTATATAATTCTGCTTTCTTTTTTAGTACGCTCTGGAATAATTGGATGATCAATGTATCCATCAGAACCTGTTTTTTTGGGTTTTTTGGTAAGTACATTGTACATTATTTAATTAAATTAAAATCGTGTCTATAATCCAAGATTTTCCTATAACATCTTGCAAATTCCTCCGAAGCTTCATTCCAGTTGGGGATATTTCTAGCATAACTTGATGCCTTCTGCTCTTGTTTTCGTCGTTCATTGGGATTCAAAAGTAACCAAATTACTTTATTTGCAAAATCCAATATATCATCTGCAATGATTACGGGTTTGCAATTAATCCAATCTACTCCCTGAGCC
The DNA here is from genome assembly GCA_019246625.1 of Nitrososphaeraceae archaeon. Classification (GTDB taxonomy): domain Archaea; phylum Thermoproteota; class Nitrososphaeria; order Nitrososphaerales; family Nitrososphaeraceae; genus Nitrososphaera_A. The sequence goes on along the minus strand of JAFAQB010000442.1, from coordinate 8,003 downwards.
CCGACAGAAGTGCTTACTATAGCTTTGCCAGCAGCTAATGCTTCTAGAATTTTAACCTTTACTCCTCCACCTATCCGAAGAGGGCAAATAACAACGTCTGCAGCCCGATAAAAAGGAGATAAGGAATCTACATAACCAGTGACTTTAATCAATTCATTTGATTTTAATGATAAGACTTGTGGCGGTGGCGCATTGCCTACAAGAAGTAGTTTAGTATTAGGCACATTTTTGAGAATCATGGGGAATATAAGATCCGAAAAATATAATGCAGCATCAATATTTGGCTCGTAGGCAAAATTACCAACGAAAAGAAGACGGTAGGATTTATCATCTACTAAAAAGTTGTTGCAATTAGACGACGTCAGTTCGTATTTCATTTTTACACGGTCTATGCCATTTGGGATCGTTCTGACATCTAGCTGCGATTCTAATTGACACAGACTCTTTTTGTCCTCGGTAGTGAGTGTGACGCATATTCGTGCTCGCTTCCAAAAGATCCTCTCCCACTTTAAAGTATAAAGATACTCTCTCCAGTAATAGAGCCTCTCTCTCTTTGTCTTAGCTAACTTATATCGCTGTAGACTCAATAAACATTCGATATTATGCTCAACTAGTAAGATAGGAATATCGATTTTTGTTGGAAGATGTTGCATGAGATAATATCCTTCGACATGAACAACGTCAAAATGTTCGTTCCTCAGTAACGATGAAATATATTGACCTGCCTGTCTAGACTCGTGCTTTTTCATTTGATCCGAATAGGTGTAGCAATTTTTCTTGTCATCCCGAGCCGCTTTAAATAACTTGATATTTGCACAGAAGCAGCGCAAATCATCTATGTGATTGTTATCCATTTGCCAAGTCTTTGTTACAGAACACAGATGTATTTCAAAGATCTTACCTAGCCGCCGTATGAGTTCAAATTCCCGCATCCGTCCACCACTAAAATGAGGTAATGGCAGATGTGCAGTTAGAAATAGTATTTTCATTTCTATTGTAATGCTACCTTTCCAATATTCCTTTTCTAAAAAATTTGATTTTATTTCAACCAATTAATTACGCTGCTACTCATATTAATAAAACAAAAGATCCATCGCATGCCAAGCTCTAGCTCCTTCAATGGAATTAGAAAATGATAATCATCAATATCAACATCAATATGTTTTGCATTGAATGACATTATTGATGGTATTATATACACAGGATATTGTAAGGTTTTCGATTATGACGTGGAACAGTGCAATTATAATACCTTCGACCAAGTGAAAACGTCGCATGGCTAGTTAGTAAACCTTTTTCAAATATTCTCTATATTTGAAACGATTATAGTTCTTAGGTTCCAAACAAACAGAGTTAGTTTCAAACGCTATCGCTTCTCAAGTATTGTAGATTGAGGAAGGATTATAATTGTTCTACTACTATGGTAGCTGTTTGGATCTGTGACACATTTTGATAGAATTATTAGAGACTTTCAGCATGTTAAATTATGGTTAAAAATGAAGAGATTAGCGAACCAGTTGCCAACATTATCAAGCAAAGGAATTTTGCATTTTTGGCAACCTTGTCTAAAGATGGTTCACCTCAAGTTACACCGACGTGGATAGATATTGATGATACAACTATTCTGGTAAACACTGCAGAAGGCAGAATAAAACAAATGAATGCTTCTAGAGATCCGAGGGTATCTATTTCACTTGTAGATCAAAAGAACCCATATAGTATGGTAACAATAAAAGGACGAGTTATAGAACAAACTAACTATGGCGCTGATGAGCACATTGATAAACTTGCAAAGAAGTATCTTAATGTCGATAAGTATCCTGGACACTCTTCCAGTATAAAAAGAATAATTCTAAAAATAAAACCTGAGAAGGTATTCTATTTGCCTCCGAGATATGAACAATATCTGAACAGAAAATGAATTACCACAAATAACACTCGTCCCTTTAATAGAGAGTGTTTCACTGACGTCATGACAAAAAGGCTAACCTCATCAACATTCTCAGTTGAGAAATTGTCAGAGAAAATAAGGAGCGGAGAAATATCTCCAGTAGATTTAGTTGAAATCTGCTTAAACAGAATCAAGAAATTCAATCCAATGCTGAATGCTTTTATTACTATACTTGAACAGGAAGAGATCTATAGAGAAGCTCAAATAGCCGAGAAGCAGATCAAGCAAGGAAAATATTCTGGTCATCTTCACGGCATTCCATTTTCTATTAAAGATATTTTCTGTGCAAAAAAAGTCAGATGCACTGCTGGATCAAAGATATTGTCTGATTATATTCCCGACTTTGATGCAACAGTAGTTAAAAAAATGAAGGCAGCTGGTGGAATCCTAATTGGAACAAACAATCTAAATGAATTTGCATCTGGTATAACAGGCATAAATCCTTTTTATGGTTCTTCTAAGAATCCGTGGAATATCTCTAGAATATCTGGTGGCTCCAGTGGTGGATCAGCTGTTGCAGTCGCAGCAGGTATGACTCCCATTTCTTTAGGATCTGATACTGGAGGTTCAATTCGTGTACCAGCTTCGCTCTGCGGCGTAGTAGGCCTAAAGCCAAACTATGGTAGAACCAGCAGATATGGTGTTATACCTTTGGCGCCATCTCTTGACCACGTTGGTTGTCTTACAAGGAGTGCATGGGATGCAGCAGCTGTATTGGAATGCATATCCGGCTCAGATCCTTTGGACCAAACATCTGTGCAAAGGAAAGTACCATTCTATACAGATATTGTTGAAAAGGAATCAGTAGATAAAAGAATTTGTGTTAAAGTACCAAACAGGTACTTCTTTGATTCCTTGAACTTAGAGGTAGAAAATCTCTTTTACAATTTTATGCAAACAAAGTTAATTAACGCCACCATTATCGATGTAGATTTACCCAATACAGAGAAATATTACAAGTCTTGGCGAGATATAAGGCTCTCTGAGGCTGCAGAAATACACTTGACGAGTCTAAGAACAAGATCCAATGATTACAGCAGTGAAGTAAGAAATATGTTAATAGAAGGAACAAAAATATCTGCAGTGGAATATCTGCATGCTATAAGTATTACAAAAAAAATAAGGGGTGATTTCCTATCGATATTAAATAAGGATAGCGACGTTATTGTAGTTCCAACTACTACTATTCCCGCTCCTGAATTTGATGAAAAAACAGTCAGCATTGGTGACAGTCTTTTTGAAATTCGTGAAGCTTTACTTCGTAATACAATGATATTTAATAGTACCGGTCTACCATCGCTTAGTATCCCTATAGGGTTAACCAAAGATAAAATGCCAATAGGAGTACAGATAATTGGGGCTCCATTTAAGGAAGATGTAATTCTGTCAATCGCATATAACTATGAACGTATGAATAGTATTGCAAATACGTTCGTACCTCCATTAAGTGACTAAATTTTATGTCTTTTCAGAGTAATCATAAGAGAGCTGCCTTATGGCTAGCAAAAATTAGTATTTATTACTAATGATAAGTAACTTCAAATGTGTTTGATATTTGAGCGTTAAGGTATGGTTTTGTCGAAAGTTATTTTTACCTGATTATAGCTTGACCAAGTCTGCTTTATACATACACACTTTTTTGCCTACCGGATGGATGGTGTTTTTTACAGTATGATCGGCTATGCAGACGTTTAATTGAAACTGAAAAATTGAAAGCAAATCAAAGCAAATCGAATTCGACGTTCCATGTACTGGAAGGCAAAGTACAGGTCATTTCGAGGAGGTTGTCATTATGCCAAGTCTGTTTCCATAACTTGATCTCCAGGACACTATCTAACACACCTCATCTTGAGATCAGCTATGTGTTCCTCTCATACCGCTTAGCTCTGACTCATTCAATAAAAACACAAATATTTCTCCGTTACATTCTGTTACAGTTTTTAATGTATAACCATTGGACAAAAGTGACTCTACTTCATTTAGCATTTTCTTAAGACTTGCTCCCTCGTGTATAACGGGGTCAGCACTCTTTACTATCATTAGCTGACTCTCATGCCAGTTTGTCATGCTTTTCCTACAATTTGCCCTTTATTTGAAGTTAGTTAAACCGATCAATTAGTTTGACTAACTCAAGATAGAGTCTTCCCTGGTTGAGCAAACATCCTTTAACTCTATTTTTAGATACTTCTAATATTGGTCATCAATAGTTTGTGTCCATATCATAAAAGGTTTCTTTCTACTCCTTAAACACTATTTTTGTTCGATTCCTTGCTTAATGCGAATTTGACATTAGTGCGGCTGGTTCCTCCGTCGGTTACCACTTTAAATTTGTCATCAAAAGATTTATTGCTAATAGGATTTATGATCCTCATCTATCATGATTGATTGATTGATTGATATCACCAGTAGTCATTTGTTATCATGTGGTTAGTTCATATGTCATGGTCGTTTCACAGCAGGCTGATTAAAGTCAGCAGAGTAGTAACAAACAGTCAGGCGTTTATGATTATAAAATTTCTTATCTAGGCTTAGGCATTTTAATACTATATTGCAAGAAACTAATAAATTTCACTTTACAAATAGAATCTTCTTAACTATGAGATCCTTTGCTATCGCAACTTTAGTAATAGTTATTTTGCTTTGGAGCAATGTTTCATATGCACAGATATTTAAAGGTCTTCTTCCAAATATACGATATACACATCATAAACCAACACATCATAAACCACGCCCATTAGTAATTACCTCACCAACGAAAGGTCAGACCGTACCAGTCATCGGAAATCTAACAATCGAAGGTACTTCTGCTGGTGGTACAGCATCTCATTGTAAGGTATACGTTATTGTGAATGGTGTGAAGCCATATCGACTAGCTACTGGAACCGGCCCAGGGGGTTCAGCAGATTACACAAAATGGAGCTTTTTACTTAATTCTAAATATACAACAATCAAAGAAGGATCAGGTAATAAAATAACTGCAAAATATATATGCGATAACAATCCAAACCAGAGATCATTTTATAATGTGAATATAACAGGAATCAAAGCATAGCACAAATCCTGTATTTACGAAAGCAACGAGCGTACATGCAAACAGCGCAGTTTGCAGGTATTGATGAAGGGACTCAACTTCAACCTTAGAAATTCAGATAATGCTAGAGTTCCAGGAAGCTAAATTTGATTGACGTCAGGACCAACAATAAGCGACATCTCAGCCCACAGTTGAATCCCAAAGGAGAGATATATGACAGATAGCTGCAACTTTACAATCTAATCTTGGAAACATTCTCATGATCCTTAGAGATTAATTATACTACACAAACTCACTAAAGTTACTGTAGAATCCAATATTTAGCTAGCCCTGAATATTGAAACATGAAGGATATGGCATCTTTCAGCATAATCATGGTTGCGGTAGGTTTGATAGCTGCTGTCTGTGCAGCTTCGATTCTCTCAATGGGTCTTGTTCAGCAGGCACATGCGCTAACGAAGTTCTTTAACTGCGTAACATACATAGCTAACAAGCATCAGTCTTTGATGAAGAATGACGTGGATACATGTTTTAACAAGGAATTCCATGGTTCGAGCGCCAAGGTGCAGTCAATAACTTCACCATGAGATTTTGCTTGAGGTATATATTGTAAGGAAAGGTAACAAACGCATTTGGTCGTGAAGGCCATCAGCTTTCGGACAATCAGCCTATGAAAAAATTATTGAGGCTATTTTATGATATGTATAGTATTATGAAAATATACAAAATCTCTGCAGGTTTTATTCTCAAATACCAGGCTTTAAGATAGTTTATGGTGGTTCATCGGATGATAGGTTTAGTACCTTTGAAATTGGAGAAGAAAATGTAACAAAAATGTGGCAATACTTTGGATGAATAATTTTCCATACTGAAGATGTAGATAGATTATATTCGTATTTTAAGAACAATGATTATATTTCAAACTTAATGTCATTTGAAAATGAACCTACTAATGCTGCATGGGGCGAAAGATACTTCCATATAAGAGAACAGATGGATATCAGCTTTCATTTGCACAGCCTATTGCTGATAATAAATCTTAAAGCTTAAGATTACTATATTCTATCGTAACAGGAACCTGCTTTAGCACCGATATCGATGGAATAAGTCGACAATTCATAGATGGATCGATAATTAGCATATTTTGTAGAAGGAAATTTAGATATATTCCTTTTTCAGCCTACCCAACTTACTTAAGGCTGATGGGAAGTGAGTATGATAGTGTGTAAAGTATGATAATAACACTTATCCGTTTATACTAAATACAATTGCACGTGACATCTTTCTCGTTGGATTGATTTGTTATGTATTCTCAAAATACAGCATATGCTCAACAACCATTAAACTTGCATTCATCATATCAGAACAATACCACTAATCCTAATAATCTATTCTTATCATAAACCATTAAAAATGCATGTGTTGACTTCTGGTGAGAGATTAGTCACTTTTATTAAGGATTTTCATTAAATGTCCATTTTTAGGATACCTTTGAAAGACAAAACTAATACGTACGAATTTACACTAAATCTCAGGATTTTGATTTTTAGGTTAATGAACTTTGTCTTTGTAGATTTTTCTTTTCGAAATCAAGTCGAGAACCGTATTTCATTTCGAATAATCTCTGAAGAAGTTTTTTATTTCATAGATAAAATCATTTATAGACTTGGCATATGTCGATCTGCTGTTGTTGAGTAAGAATAGTAGTTTCCAAAGACAATCGTTTCTTTAGGTCTTTGAACGTCGAATCTTATCTAGATACCTTAGCTTTATGCAGTAAAGTCATTAACTTTAGCTTACCCATTAAAATTACCTTTTAAAAAGTCTGTAATTCTCATCTGTTCTTTCATGTTTTTGTAGATTTTACTATTTCTAATCCATTCATTTTTAGATACAGATAGATTGACGCATGCGAACGACAATGCTTTCTCGAAATTGTCAAATTGTTTTGCTTCCCCATCAACTGCTCTTCTTACTCCTTCTCTTATTTGCCATACTCCTAGCGGCATCACATATTCTGGACGAATTTCCCTCAGAATTAATACTGCTGCTTTATGTCTTCTCTTGAAAAGATGTTCAGTCACGCCTAACCTTGCAGCAAAATATGCTCCAGCTATAGAAGGATAATGATCTAAGCCGTTAGCGTCCTCAAAATCTATTCCAAGTCCTAAATTTCCTTTGTTGTCAAACCATGCCTCTTGCATTTCAAAGCTCCATGTATCAGTGGGAATTAATATGACAGAATAATGATTACCTAGATGAATGTGTTTATGAACCTTAAAGGAATCAATTATTGGAAATGTATCGATCTCTTTTGTTAACCTGACTGAAATTATATCATCCGTAGCAGATATACTCCATTTTGTAGGCACCAACCTTCTCTTTTTTTGCAATCCTAACATTCCCATGCTAAGAATTCGGTGGATTCTACTGACTTCTACTCCATCTTGATAAAGATCAACTATACCTTCAGCTGCACGCAGATCCTTGTCATAAAAAGCATTTTCTAGTCTTCGATCTACTGAAAGTGATGAGGAGGTTTTAAAAGCCTTTAAGGGGGCAACAGGGCCAAAAGGGGCTGAATCGGTGTCTACACCCAAATATTTCTCCTGCTCTATATCTGCAACAGGCCTCTTTTCAAAGGTTGCTTCACTTTCGACCGAATTGCTGGCCATAGCTACTTCCTGTAGGGACTCTACGTACTTTCCGGAGGTGCTATGAATATCTACAGTTGACACTCCTCGGATAAGAGAGAGACGATACTCGACAATTTCCTCTATACTTTTGCCAAGCCACATCTCTGGCTTATCTAATATTGTTGTGTCACCATGCAGAGGTGGCACCATTGGCCCAACTTTCACTTTAGGATACCCGTATCGTCCAACAAATACCGAAGGTGGTGTAGCGCCGGTAAGCGATTCTAATGATAGATTGGTAGAATTTGCATTGAGAAATTGAATCCAATTGTCTTCTAATTGTTTCTTGATTTCACTAGCTGTTGGCACTTAAGAATTAGCGGCA
>JAFAQB010000440.1 GCA_019246625.1 Nitrososphaeraceae archaeon | reverse complement strand
TTAAGAATGACCTTCCCACTGTAAAGTATGTACTGCCATTTAGAAAGAATAGGAAGAGAAGTGAACTCAAATGAAGAAGAGACACAATAGAAAACATTCAAAACTAAGGGTAGTAGTCGAACATACTTTGAGCAGGATCAAAAAATTTGGAATAATGGGTACTAAATTTAGAAACAAGCTTGGAAGATATGATCATCATGCTTCTGACATAGTTTCAGGACTAGTAAATTTCAGAATAATGCGAACTACTAATAGGATATTACTCTAACATAACAGGACTGAACCATCATAAAGAGATTTTCTTTCATAATTACGCAACAGGTCTATTGTATGAGTTTTAGTGTGAATATTTAGCGATTTCAGGGAAACTATAACAAATGTAAACTACCCTGTCTATCTGACGCCACTATGACCTTTTATGTATAAAGAATTGCTATTTTTATCATATCCAAGATCAGCGAAGGTTAATACTCTAAAACCATTATCATGCAAATACTTCATTTCTGCTTCAAACAAATTTAGAGCAGTGGCAGAAGAGTCAGTAGTATGGCTCACATCAGAGATAGTAGCATTAATGTTATGATATCCTATAATAGGGATTGCATTTATTATTCCATCTTTATTGAATTTATTTTGGCTATTAAGCTCTGCTACGAATTTCTCAAACATTTGGGAATTGTTAGATGAATTTCCATGGTCAATATGCTGCATACTCCATTCTCCAAGAGAATACCTGTTTGCAGGATTCAGCGTACCGTTATCAAAGTATGTTTTACAATTTGTTTGGGGAGGAGAAGGAGAAGAGGTATCATTCTTTGGCCCATCACAATGGAGATACATTAGATTCGAATGGCCATTTATGGCTAGATCATAGTATTTAGCAACTGTATTTATTACAGTTGCATTACTTGCTGCTAGATTTTTAGGAACAGCAAAAATATTGGTTTTAATGCCATGGTTTAAAAGACATTGTTTTGATTGACCCACTTCAAATTCTAAATCATTAGCAGATAAATGATTTAGGTCTTTATGCAGCATGGCTTTAGTTCCATAATTCATCGTTTTAGATCCTATTACATGACCTTCATTATACAATTGCTCTATTTCCTGCCACGTCATCTGTGAATTTGTGGTTCCTACCTTGTTGCAGGTTACAAAGAAGTTAGCTTTAAAGCCATACTTGTCTAAAATTGGTTTGGCATAAATGTATTGAGTCCTGTGTCCATCACCGAAAGTCAAAATTACTGTACGATTGTCATTTGGAAAATTGGAAACGTTTCCTCCAGATGATGTTTGTGCCGCTGATGATGGTGATGATTGTTGTTCTTGATTAGCCGAAGGCTCACGAATATATGGTATCTGTGCATAAGCCCTATTTGAAAGATGTAACTCTATAGTTACTAAATTAAATATTAAACCTAAAAGTAATAATACCAAAAATACGATTTTTAACATATCAATATCTAGCAGTGCATGTAAAAATTGGTATTTGAAAATTAGTTAACTAAGTTAAGCAAGCCTAACAATGGATTAAGTAAATACGTATGCTTGAAAGCTATTATTATAGGTGACAAGTATATTAATAACAGTAGTAGTAGCAATAATAGACTATGGTCACCAAATTAGTCCCTACCATAGATTCATACAATCGTATACAATTTAAACTCATGTTCGCGTAGCATGGCGTTGCGACTATTTAATACAATAAAAGGCGGATCTAATCATCCTCCTATGTAACCTTCCAATTCTTGTTCTTGTTTTAGCTCCTCGTCGTCATCATCTTCCTCCTCCGACATTCTTTTTCTTTTTTTAGCTTTTGACCTGGACTTTAGCCTAGTCAATTCGTCTTCAACTGACTTTTGTAACTCGATGTTTTGGAGTTCTTTTTCGACTTTATCTTCATTTGAATCGTAGTCAACCAACAGACCACTATCTATCATCTGATCTAGTGCATCAGATTTTGCTTTCATTTTTTCAAGCTTGTCTTCTGCTTTCTTTAACGCCACTCTGAAATCTGATACTTCATTTAGTATCCCTGTGATGCTTTCTTTAATTCTAACTTCAGACTCTGCAGCTGAATATTGAGCTTTAATAATCGCTATCCGTGCCTTAATGTCATCTACTTTGACAGTCAAACTCTTTTCTATTTGTTGAAGCTTATCCTTCTCTGCATCCAGGCTAGCTATCTGTTTATCTAATTTTTGTATCTGTATCAAGTTTAAATTCTTTCGTTCAAGAAAATGCCTTGCCAAACTCTCCTTATCATATTCAATTGCTAGACGAGCTTGGTGGTCAAGGACTTGGGTAATTTCTAATAATTTGTCTCTTTGTATTTGAAGATGCCTTTTAGCGGATATAACTTCAGCAATGTCTCTTTGCAGGTTAGTTATCGATTCTTTGTGTTTTTCGAACGAATAGTCTAGGTTTTCTACTGGATTTTCAAATCTATCGATTAAATAGTATGTCTTTTGTCGCACGAACGTTGACAGCCTATTTGCAAAACCCAATTTGTAATCATCTTTTTAATATACACACTTTATTATTAATGTTGTATAAATAAAAAACAGTTGGATCCTTATCTGTTATTGCAATTGCTGCAATTGTCGTTCTAACATTGAATACTTCTTCTGTGACAGTCTATCGTGTTAATGATAAACATACCACATACGCTAAGCGCTAGACCACCGTGATAGAAATGCGACACCATGATGATGGTTAAAACATGACATTTTAAGGATAAACAAAATGACGCCTGTTTACATCGATCAGGAAACAATGTGATTGCTTATCACTAAAAATTTAATATATACAAACATATTTTTAAGCTGTTCATGGCAGCTGGATAGCAGATGCAACACCTAGAATATTATATTGTTACTATAGCCACTATTAACAAGGTATATTGAAATTCCAAATCCATTTCTTCATTAAATCCATGAAATACAGATAGGTAAGGCCAGATTATGATAAAGTAATTGCTAAAAAAGTATACGATAAAAGTTGTTCAAGCTAGTATCAATGTATATCGAGTCCGCCTCCGTTTGGCGGACTTGACCAAATAAGAGAATACCCGGAAATAATGTTTGATTATTCCTCTGCTTGCTGTAATATATGAAATTGTTTCCATCATCAAAAAAAATTTTATACTTATTTGGAATACATTCTATTTTAGCGATACACGGGCTAAATTGAAATAAATCGAACTCTATGGTTTCAATCTGCTTCTAATACATGCTTGATAATCTGTAAATATAATAAAAATTCATTGGCGGGGTATAGGATAATCATCATTGTGACTAAATTGGTTCATTCACAGAACATGATCTAATCCTATTCGCCGCCAATGGCATGGAGTGTTGTCGCTACTGTGTGGTAGTAGCAAGCGTCTTAGGTGGCTTTTCGGATAAAAAGATATCAGACTTAAAGCTCTTATGATACGAGGATATTATGATTGCCTTCTTGAACCTTTCTTGTCTATCTTAGTATCTTTTTCTATCTTCAGTAATTCGTTGAATCTCTTGATTGTACTATTCTAAAAACCTGTCTCATTGATGGTTTCAGTAGAGGAGAAAAAATTTTCGGTCACACTACTAAATTGCATCTTGGACTGAGCATCTTTTACTGGTAAACTTACAAAAATTTTTGCTGTCTATATACTGTTCGTGACTGGTTTGATTTATAACTAAATATTTGTTATTTATTATAGTAGCCTCGACTATTACTTTGTAATTGATAGAAGGTACGGCAAGAAGTTTGACACCTCAAATATACATTTGATACCCTATAAAAGAAGAACATATAGATTATGAACCACACAACTGTAGCTGCGATAGCAGTACTAGCTATTGCATTAATAGGAGGTATAAATCATGTGCCGACTCCAGCACTTGCACAAATTATGAAGTTACCTTTTGGCTCTCAGGCGACAATAGGACCAGCACTATCCAACACAAAGGTGACTGCATCCGGACCTGGTGGCGGCAGCGGAGATAATGGTAGAGGAGGAGGTAACGGAGATAATGGTAGAGGAGGACCTGGTGGCGGCAGCGGAGATAATGGTAGAGGAGGAGGTAACGGAGATAATGGTAGAGGAGGAGGTAACGGAGATAATGGTAGAGGAGGACCTGGTGGCGGCAGCGGAGATAATGGTAGAGGAGGAGGTAACGGAGGTAATGGTAGAGGAGGAGGTAACGGAGATAATGGTAGAGGAGGA
>JAFAQB010000423.1 GCA_019246625.1 Nitrososphaeraceae archaeon | reverse complement strand
TTCTGCTTTACCAGAACCTAGACCATATTCAGAATGATTTAGGTATTTTTGAGTAACAACATTTACAATTCGAGAATCTGTCAATGAGTCTATTAGGCTCTTTGCTTCTTGAAGTCTGAAACTATCTGGATATGTTACTACTATTACCTTTATTGGTTTCAAAAATATATAATCAAGACCAATCCATATAATCTACTGTAGCATATTCGTTATTATGACCTCTTGAACACGTATGTGAACTATCTGCATTTGTGGCAGATGTTTTAAAATCATCAGTACTCCCTTCGGAGATATAAATCCCTGGAAAGACTTCGCCGCATGTTTTGCATTGCAACATTAGCATGGGCATTTTATTATTTACTCATCTTCTTTTCTTCTTCTCTTCTAATACCATGTTATACAATCATACTATTATATCTATTTAGAACATGTATGCGCATACATTTTGGAACTAACAAAAATGACATGTAACGGATAGAAATACCTGATCTGTGTTATCATAATTGTTTAGAATTTAAGATGTTGCTAATTAATTATCATAAAAAGATTTTGTGACTTCTAAAGAATGCTAATGATTTTAATATTAATTATCATAATTGGATAGAGGTTACATTATTGATTTCCCATGGAGATTACACTTAGCCACTTATTCCCGTGTCTATAGTGTGTAATTGGCAGTAGAATAGATAATTTGTTTTTATATTAGTTAAGTATTATTAACAACGCTTAAAATATCTTCTAATCATAGTACTTAAGTATCATATCTTTCACTAACTTTTAAAAAGGAACGGAACTGAATGTATACCGTGATAACGGTGGGTAAGTTGAGTATTACTTATTTTGTACTTTGAAGAGGGCAAAACAGACAAGAGTGTATCGTCATCAACGAGATCATCATCAGAAACAATTGAAATTATAAGGGATAATCCAAAGAAAGTCCTAGAATTAGAGCATAAGTTAATATCCTCAGCTGTATCGACAATAGAACTTTTATTTTCCTCCACCAAAGTGTTCCATAACCAACAGAGATTAGGAACTATCCAAGCATTGGAGGATGTGGTGGCAAAAAGTAATGTTAGCGCTAGAATTTTAATGCCAAAATCTGATGGATATTGTGGAGAGGATTTTCAGAGGTTAGAGAAAATAAATGGTCTTAATGTAAGATGTTTTGATTATAATTCGGATATACGGAATAAAACTTTGATTGTTGATAGAGCAGAATCATTAGTTATAGAGATAAAAGAAAAAATAGATAGAGAGAAAGTTAATGAGGAGAACAAAGAAAAGATACATGATAATGCAATCCCAAAAACGAAAATAAAAACAAAATCAGAATCAAAACAACAACAGCAGCAAAGAGATAAAGAAATAATTTCATTCAATAGGATAATAGGATTGTCTACTTATTCCAATAGTAGATCAACTGTTTTGTCTTATGCTGCAATGTTCGAAACACTATGGAATGAAACAGAGTTATATGAACAAATAAGCCAGTCGCATAGGAAATTAGAAATAGCAAATGAGCAACTAGAGTGTCAGTACAAAAACCAAAGAGACTTTGTTAATATTGCAGCTCATGAGATTAGAACACCAGCACAGTCTATTTTAGGATATGCTGAGATGTTAGATATGGAACATATCGGAAGCAAAGAATATGTGATTCCAATTCTAAGGAACGCACAAAGACTTAGAACATTGACAGAAGATATATTGCATTTGGCAAAGATAGAAAGTCAGACACTAAAGCTAAACAGGGAGCAATTCTGCTTAGGCAAAGCGGTATTGTCAGTGGTAAAAGACATAATCAACCAAAATAGTGGTTATGATGGAAAGAAACCAAATGTGCGTTTTTTTAGTCATAACTGGGAAAAAGAGCCTGATGAAGATTATGACATTATTGTTGAAGCAGACAGAGGAAGAATAATGCAAGTAATTCATGTATATCTCACCATGATTGTCAGCATACTTATGTTAGTTGGTATAATCTGTAATAGATGAATTCAATTTTTGTGCTTGTGGTGGAAATCTGGGAGTGTAACAGAGTCTCTCTGCAATGATGTAATAACCTGCGTTCTTACGTCTAAGAATGTTAATGAACCTGGTAATGTTGTATTGGTTGGTAATAGTATGGTACATCTCCTTAGAACTACTTAATCAATGATTTTAAAAATTTCAGCAACTAGAATATTCCTGTGTGTTGAGATATAAACAGATAGAATATATCATGTAACCTGCAGGTGGTTTTAGCAATTAACCTTTAACCAGATTTATAAATAAAAAAGCTCTTCTTACTAGTATGCATGATATTCTCCCTTATGCTGCTTTAATTGCTTAAATCTAGCAAAGTGATTACTACATTTTTCACATTTCCAACGGTTCATATTTTGTTGTTCGTGTTCTCCAGAAGAGGATCCTATTCTGTTTTTGTAGAATCCTGTTTTATCATTATAGTTATCATAAATATAGTTGAGTATATACTTCTTTGAGGATATATGACCATGGTGAAATATTCCTTTCATTTCAGCCACTTTGTATATTATTCACTGTAGTAGATCTCATAATCGTGAGGATTTGCTTTATATCATCGGTGAAATCCTCAAGCTGTTGACTAATATGTAATCCACTTTTATTGTTGTCTTCGTTACTACTACTGTTTTTCTTAATTCCGAGCGAATCTAGTTCATTTATCCACCAACTAGCACTTTCAGACTTTTCATCATCTTTAGGATTGCTAGTGGCGATAGTCTTTGCATTGGCAATAACCAAACAGTTTACTGATTGTCTATGATTGGAATCTAACGATAATTCTCGATTGATGTTGTAAGCATCTTCTTTAACTTTGTTGGTTATTATGGATATTCAATTTCCTAGCCGTTAAAACGATATACAATTTTTTACTCAACATCATATATGGTAGATGCATACTTAAAGCTATGTAATGCGTTATCCTCTGGTTTTGATAGGATAAATGCTACTTTTGTCAAGGTTGAAATGCCCAGTAATTTTTGCTTTATTTCCTTCTGATTTTCAGTCAATTGACGTAATTCAGCTTTACATATTAAAATATTGTTAACAATATCTGTCTTTATATTCTTGAGTGTTGAATGGTATGTAAATTCGATTCGTCCTTTTGCTTCTCTTCAGCCTCTTCCATGCTTTCAAAATATTTTACTGCTTATGATTGCAAATTCGTGTTATATGTTTTAAAAGTTAGTCTTTATCATGATTGTACAGTCTCGTTCAAAAGTATCAAATCTCTTCTACCAGTACTCCATCTGTAAGTAAGTATGCATGAGAAACAGATAGATGTAGATAATTTTTGGTACCTAAGTATAATAGCGAGACAGAGTGTATATCATATGATGAAAAGAAGATTATGAGCAATTATAATGCCAATGCTTATGATACAATGTAGAACCTGCGGCGAAGTCTTTCCAGGAATTTATGTTGCTGAAGGGAGCAGCCAGGAGTTAAGAGTATCTGCTACTAATGCTAACTAGACCATATCAAATTAATATTACAATGAATATCATGAATGTATTTTAGAGGTAACAAGGTCGCATTTATATCCAAAAGGTTAGAATTTAAAGTCGATAGCTACTGCATCTCTTGATAATCTTATATATAATTTTCCTTCTATGCTATTATTATTCTAATTTGATTATCTCGTCCCATGTCCCAGTTGCTGATAGCATATAGTATTTGCTGCTACTCTCAGATCAAATTGTATGATATCTCCAGTCGATATTCGAATTTGAAATAGCTTGTTTAAGAACTGCAGAAAACTAGGCCCTGCCACTATGCTCTTAGCTTCTTTTTCAAGCGCTTTATTGTGGTATTTTTGTATTGCATCCATTAATCCCAACCTACTAAAACAGCTGATTGAGTTTGACGATAGTAGCATATGTGTTTGGGTTTGTACCCTGTCTTCTTTTCTTTCGTGATCCTACACCATAAAAGTCTAAGAAGATAGTAAGAGCTAGCTTTTATCTAACTCTAGCCATCTTAAGTATTGGTTTAAGAATACTTGCATAGAGTACAAACACTTTACAAGGTAGCGATAAAAACATGACAATATCACTAAGTGACTTTTTTCAAGATGACCTTAACAAAGACTACAAAGCTTTACCTTCACATGAATTGGATGAATCACCATGTAAATTAATCATAGGAATTGACGACAACAATCATAGGTTGAAACTATATTTGTGTAAGATGCACCCAAAGATAAGAAGTATTCATCTATCTATGATTGAGCACCACATAAAATATGTTAACCTAAAACAGCATGAGGAAGAGATAGTAAGACAGTTATCATTGTAAGAATACTAAATATGTTAAGGATTATTAGTATTTAGCTTTCTATCCAAGGGATATGCTTTCTTGACCTTTATTTAACCTCATGAATATCGGTAGCAGGATGAATTTCATCCACTTACCTTCATCGGTGGACAAGTTTGCCGCTACTGCAGTCATTACTACACCTGCAATGACTGTAAATACTATTAGTAGATTGTTGTTGTACAAGCGATAAAAGAGATTGTATTTTCAGAAGGACGTCCCAGCCATTTGTGTTTGACTCCTCCTGTGACATTTAGAGTCAACAGTGTTAATGCTAGCAGACGTTGGTTTGCTTTGACTGACAAATCTAGAAGCAAGGTTCGAAACAGTAGCTGTAATTATAGTAGTAACAACCCCACTTCTATTGTTAACATGGTTACCTAATACTAATAATCCAGAACATGATTATTCTATACTCTATTAGGGAAGCTAGACAATTCCTAGTGGCATTCCATCGGGTATTATATTGGAAATGCCTTCATATTTTTGCAGGATAACCATGATGTCGGCATTTATGCAGACAGAGGATCTAGGATCCATATACGTAGCAGCCTATGCATACTGTTTTTAGATTCTATTATATGTCTATTAATATCTTCAAACCACGTCATTTTTATCGGATCTCATTTTTGCTAGCACCTCATATCTTAAGACTCATTTGTTCTTTTTAACTGCAATCTTCTTCTATATGTAACATGGATATAATAATGCGCTTTTGGAATTCACCTCTCTTTTGACCGACAAGAAAGAACAGATTTTTCGAGTGCAATAAATTGTTATAAACCACGAAAAACAATTCTTTTTGTCATTATGCGAAAGATTGAAGATAAGATAGTCTATGATACTATTGAAGAGATCATAGACCCTTCTCGTACTGCGCTAGTTGTATGGGATGTACAAAATATGCTGGTCAATAGAATCTTTAACAGAGATGAATTTACTAACAATCTCAATTTTGTTATAAATCAGGCAAATGTTCCGATATTCTTTACTCGGATTCAAATATTGCCTAAAAGATTTGAATCTCCTGCAAGACTGTATACACTAAGTAAGCTAGGGTTTGATCGTACTAGTCATACAGTAACTAAAGAAGACTTTGATTTTGCAGTAAAACCAATCCAATTGCGACAGCAACAACAGCAACAAGAAGAAGAAATAGTAGATAGGCATACAGCAAGCGTTTTTGTAGATAGAGCCTTTGAACGTATGTTGCGTAATGCAGGTATTATCACAGTAGTATTTACTGGTATTGCAACGGAATTTGGAATTGAATCTAGCGCCAATATGCCTCAAACAGAGGGTTTTATTCTGTAGTAATTTCAGATTGCGTATCTTCTCCGGATAAAAATGCACATGAAAGGTCTATTGAAAATATGAGGAAGCTAATAACAATTATGACTTCAAAGGATGTCAAGAATAGTTGGTCAAAATAGTTTTTAAAAAATAATTAAAATGCGCTAAATAGCAATCAAATCTTGCTGGCAAAACAATGAGGTTATCATGGTGGGATATCTTGGAGTGACTAAGACAGCCTAAGGAGTATAGAATTTTATACTCTGTATGTTAGGCACTAATAGTTAATTACCAATAAATTATTTATACTCAATCTTTTAGATGCAATCTACAAATTAGGAAGATACAAGATAATGATAACTTCAAATGCCAAGTCTATAGTTGTATTTGACGATGAACGTGATATTGTTAATCGAATAAGGCGATCCCTGGAAGCTATGGATGGACTTAAAGTCTATACGTTTACTGATCCATTTGCTGCACTAGAACATTTTAATTCATGTTGCAAAGATCACCATATACTTATCTCCGATATCAGAATGCCAGAGATGAATGGTTATGAATTTGTAAAACAAGTAAAGAAAATCGATCCGCAAGTAAAGATAATACTTATGAGCTCTTTTGAGATAGATGATAATATTCTCTCATGTGTATTGCCAGATGTCAAGATAGATACTTTTCTACAAAAGCCATTCTCTTTAGATATCCTAACTAATATAGTAGCGATTCCAAGGTAATGGTAGCAGAATATATCTCAAATATAATTAACATATCATTGTATACACATGTTGAAGCTTAAGCACATTCTGATTGAATTTGTATTAGACATACCATTCTAATTCATGTCTAATTCAGGCTTTCTCAGCGAGAAATTCTGAATTGCAATATCGGATGTACATATCAGCGTAACGTAAATAGTATTATTATTTAGTCGTCTTCTTCCCTTGTGCCTTTGAAGATTAGGATGGCAGAAAACGACGATTACTTGATATCTACAAAATCTCTACCAAGGACGATTGTTTGCCCATATTGCCAATCAAGATTTCAAACTACTGCAGAAATGTCAAAGCATATAGGTATATTTCGCAATATTAGAAAACACATAGCACTACTAACAGACGGCACTGTTATGTTTGAAAGGACTCTTCTTATGAACTATACGAGTGGCCCTTGGCAAGCTTTTATGTTATCTTGTTGAGTTAATAACAGTCAAGGAACGAGGTTTTCTTGGTCCCACATAGAATCTTGTCTTGCTTTTGGAACAAATTCCTTTGTCGTGTTCTTTCAGCGTTACGGAAAGTTAAGAAGTCTCATATTTCACTTTTGCATCAGTAGTTATTGTTAGACAAAGATTCCTTATGTATTTTTATCTCATTCAAAGGACCACTTGCTGAACAATTAGCCTAGCTTGGTATCTATTAATGTAA
The DNA here is from genome assembly GCA_019246625.1 of Nitrososphaeraceae archaeon. Classification (GTDB taxonomy): domain Archaea; phylum Thermoproteota; class Nitrososphaeria; order Nitrososphaerales; family Nitrososphaeraceae; genus Nitrososphaera_A. Next base: position 15,370 of record JAFAQB010000423.1, on the reverse strand, counting down.
ATAGCAATCAAACATATCAGCAACAGATTGTATGGTCTAATATCTCTAATGCCATGGCACCGTTCGGGCCTCAAAATAGAGTCAAATTTGATTCACATTCCTCCGAGCCCGCATTGATATCACTCCTTTATTAGGATTCTCAAATAAATAAAAGGTGAAAAAGAAAAGATTGAATGAATCATTACAATAAACGGTAGAAGATCCAAACTCGCTGTTCGTATTTGCTATGAACGCCCATCAGACTAGGGAAAAATATATTACAAGGCTTGATAGGTTCTTTCGCTTCATAAATGTCCAAGGTTACATACACTGCAGCGATATTCTTTAGGAGAACGTTTACGATTTGAAGCTGAAGTACGCACTTATTACCTTATATGTACTGATGAAACATACAAGCCGCAAACATTACCTAGGATGCGCGTTCTACGATGTTGGTCTAACTCTGTAACCGTCTTAATTATGTCCGCACGCATTGCACTTGAATTTCTTTCTGCTAAAGAACTCAAACTTCATAACATTGATGGTTTTAGTTGTTTTTATCACAAATACATACACTCTTATAGCTACTATTGCTTCAGTAAATCATGAAGACGGGCACCAAAACCAGAACCGTAGCTGCTGAAATCGCCAAAATTGCTGCATCGCTACTTTTCGTGAGGTGATACAATAAACAAATGAAAAAAAAATTTATGTCACTAAGATCTATTATTGCTGTTCCTAACGGCAAAACAAAAATCTGCAAAACCTGTGGTAATACTGCTACTCAGGAAGCATTATTCAATGTAGGCGGGGATATTACAGTTATAGAAAGATACTGTATAACATGTGTTACAAATGTAACCGCTAGAAGCTAGAACTAAATAACCGTTATAACGTTGGGAAGTTAGATAACCACGAAAAACAGTGAAGTTAAGTGTACTGACAATAAAAATAACAAAGATAAGCGAACCTGTGATATCAACGATAGTGAACAGTCGCGAATTACTATAGGCAACAAGTAACGAGTGATCAATAGAGTACTTGACGAAAGGTTTCTAAATAATAATAACATATATTGTAACAAGTGAAGTTATATCGGAAATTAACATTAGTTACTGCAATTCTTGGCCTTGTAGTTCCGTTATTAGGGGTTTTTGCTTATGTTTTTATAAATAGTCTGACTGGTATTCCAATTTTAGCTCTTTTCTTAGGTACTGCAGTCCTTATTGCTATTGTAATAATTGCAACTAACATAGCAGCTATTGTTGTTGCATTTTACATAAAAAATACAAAACTTGTAGGAGCTATACTAATTTGCTGTGGAATCGTTCTATTTCTAACTGTACAGATATGGGGTATTCCGGGATTAGCGTTGTATATGCTATCAGGTATAATCGCATTAAGAGAAAAGCCAACTCCTAGCGCTAGAAAGTATACAATAAAATGTCTTACCTGTGGTAAAGAACTAAAACATATCAACTACGCTGACTTTGCTAAAGATCATTTAGCTGATAATCCTACTCATTTAGAATACAGGGTATTTGTAGAAATACTTTTTACCACCTGATGACAACAGCAGGGGTGATTTTCACAAATGGGTAACAATAAGAACAGGAAACCTTCAAAGAAATAAAGATGACAAATGACGATTCAGCCTGATGCTACATTTTATTCAGTACATATTGATATTGCTATTGAAAGAATATCTATAGGTAGACCTAAACTGAATGCTACAATGATGAATTTGTGTTACGAATAAAAAACAATGTCAACCACTTTAGAGTTTATGTTTTATTAGTTTGTTAGTTAGTCCTAATTTAGCATAGTTACTTGGTTAAGTCTTTGAATCTATTTCTTAATGTTACGTCTGTGATTCCAGCTGCATTTGAGATGTCTTTTTGGCTAATGTTTTCGCCAGTTTTTATACATGATATATAAAGAACAGTAGCTGCTACTGACATTGGATCTTTACCAGCAGATATTTCATTTTCTGTTACCTTTTGCATGATATTAAATGCTTGACGTTTTGTCCTTTCAGATAGGTTGGCATTGTTTGCAACCTTAGCAATGCACTTGACTGGATCAGGAGTTGGGACTTTATAGTCAAATTCAAGTATTAGTTGTCTGTATACTCTTGCAATATTCTTTCTTCTTAAATTACTAGCTGCAGCAATAACCTTCATTGTTTTTGAGACTCCTAGTTCTCTATAGGCACCTATACCAAAATGAACCATGTTAAAGCAGCTCATGCACAAATGCTGTTACATTCTGAACATGTATGATACTCTTCATTTTTAAAGCATTTCTCACACAGTGTCATTATTGGTTAGAAACACCTTGAAGATGGAAATGGTTGCCAGTGGGAATTGATCTATCCATCATAATCATGATGGATAGACAGTACGCCTTTCTATATCAATAGGTTGTAAAGGGTCACTTTATAGCAGATGTTGCTGGAGTAATATATGATAAATATGTACATACATTGTAATTCGTGTAATAAAGAGTTTAACGATCTAACTGAAGGAGTACGCTATTCAAGCTTCATTAAAGGGGTACTACGGTTTTGTTCAGATGATTGTTGTAAAAACTATCTTGATAAAGCATTAAAATAGTAGAAGTATATAATAGAATCAGTTCACATTTCACATTTCACATTTCACATTCCCACAATTAACTGAAAAAACTAATAATAATAATAATGGCGTATCGTTTAGTGTAATACAGCCAGACGAAAGTTTTCAAGTAGGTCCATTTTCAATAATTCCAATTTTGGCAGACCATGGCGATAATCTCCAGCTGGTTCTGTTATATATATAGTAAAATTACTAGATAAGAAAATAATAATTGGATGGGACTTCCTTTCATTACCAAATGTAAATTAAAATTTGTTATGGAAGCCAGATCTTCTTATCTTAGGTACCCAAACCTATAATCCTCATCCAGAAACAGGAATGATCTCTGTTAATGAAGCATTTAAACTCGTCAGAAGATGGAACGCAAAGGAATGTTATATAGTTCACTATAGTGGATTGCTGGACTTTAAAGAAGCATCAAATCAACGGTTTAGAGGTCCAGTTAAGGCTATGACAGCTGATCAGCTTCAAGGTGTTATTGATGCACATCTTCAAGTAACAGGCGATAATGGCGTTCATCATCTTCTCAATGTTTGAAGATACTTCTCTTTATTGTATGAGTTGTGGTATGCAGCACAAACAAGCAGTCTGTCCTAAATGCAGTTCAAAAAGGAAAAAAATAGGATTCCGATAGCATATTTAGATGCTGCTTTGTTTTGAATAACTGCAGACCTTGATTCATTTATAGATGGTATGGTTTTATTATTACATTTTATTTTTTATTATCAATAACAATTTTCTTACTCCAAGCAGTTCAAATACTTTTGATATAATACTATCACTTTTCCCTTTTGAGAATGATTGAGCAGTTATTGCAAATAATATTCCTATTCCAGCCATAGATGATGTTAGCCATATAACATAATGATTTCCAAAAGTCAATCTACCAGACGATGAGGATGTTATCTCTGAAAGGATATCAAAGGCAACAGTAAACATTCCCTGGCCGGTTCCAATCGATAACAAGAACTTTCCAATGTTGACCCTGTTTATAGCAAACAACCCTGCTCCTATCAACACGGTGATTCCTCCAAGCTGACTCAGGACAGCCAGAATTCGAAGTGGAATTAATAAAAAATCCAAAATTGTTGGGAAGTATGCAAAATAATCTGCTGTGTAATTAACTGGTAAATTTCCAAGGTTGCCTTGTACCCTGAAAGCAAAAGAAGTACTCCTGAAACAAACGCAATTCCCGCTGCTAGTCTGTTTCTGGTAATGTTATATCGCAGAGTATGGAAGCTATCATAAAAAGCTTTTTGCTCAAATGTTCCATCCAAAATGAGATAATCTAAGAAGATCTTTAGTCGTCGTGGCCACTGTCTTTTCGTTTCTGGTGCCTTTAGCCCGTACATGAAAGCTGTAAGCGGATCTTGTATTTCAAGATGTTCTTGTTTGTCTTCTTCTTGTTGCTTCCCTTCTTGTTGTTGATATTTAGTAACGATCAATCGTTTTCTTCTACTATCATATAGAAAGTGGGCCTAAATAAAGCCACAAGATTTACGTGGGCCCAAGGGGGTTAGGTCCCTGCATGTAAAGGGGGTTCAATGGTATTTCTTATTTAGTTTTTTCCTTCGGTTACGGAGAACATGAAATAATAAACATTTTTTTCAATTTTGTTCTTAATAGTATATCATCTTTCATCTTCTCCTCATGGTTTTTATTGTTAAAACAATTTAACAAAATGACTTTACTAAATTAAAAATGACTTGAAAAAAGTTGTTAAATTGTGCTGTGGGTGTTTAACTTAACTAAAATGTAGTTAAGATAAAGGATGCCTCATTTGGCTATATAACGAAATTGGCGAAGGTCTCGATGCAACAGTGCAAAGAGCATTAGCCTGTCGTATGTAAACTCTCCATCATGTTGTCCCAATATTCTTCACTCATCTGTGTTTGTAGATTTCATAGACAAAGGCTAGGCTATAGTATCCTTGTTTATAATATATCAATGTAACAATGATTATTATAGTGCCTAACCACATCACATAATGTACAACTCTTTAATACCAGGCTATACAAAACTACAACAAATGGCTGTAAATGACAAAGCAAGTCTAAATCCTTTGCAATGGACTGGAAAAGATATTGTGGAGTACATTTTATTTGTTAAAGTCACATTTGATGATTTAATGCAGTTGATGATCTCATCAGTATTAAAGAAGTATTTGTTTTATCTAATTAATTACGATCTTATTTCATATAGTGGACGAAAGAAAGTCTATCATATAAAAGACAAAGGGTTAGAGTCATTATCTAGAATTATGATGAAAATAAAATAGTATTGAGCTAGGAGATATTATGATATAAAATGTTATCTGATATTCCTGCATTATTATATTTGGTGGTTGGTCTTTTGAGTGGGGCAGTGTCAACTGCCGTAATGACCTTAACTGAAATCCCATCATGGAAGCGCTGGGGTTTGCATGGTGTATTTGAATGGCATGAAAATCAAGTTATAACAAGGCGATTGTTTAAACTTCCAAATGAAAACAATAATATTCACTTCAAAGGAATCTTTTTCTTTCACTTCGTAAACGGTGTTTTTGCAGGAATAGCTTTTCCATTTATTGTTGCGTTCTTTTTCACAAGGATAATCGACAGTTTCACATCATTACTTTTACTTGGAACATTATATGGTTTTGTACTTTGGATTATTACCTTAGTACCAATACATAAACCAATTACGGGATTTTCTCCATTTAATCATCCTTCAGGTCGTGCGCCGGCACTTGCAAGTTTGGGCGGACATATAGCGTATGGTGTTGTTCTTGGATTTATGATATTTGCGTTTATGTCAAATTATATATGAGATAATGTGTAAGTCCTAAGCTCTAGCTGCGATAATTCGAGATGGGTCTGAATATGAATACTCATTCTTATAGGCGACTTAATTTTAGAGCTTCGCAACTATTATAGTAAACTCCGAATTGATAATGAAACGAAATTAACGCAGTCCTTAGGAAATACTTTTTCCTAGGCTATGTCGTAGGACCGATTCCAAATATGGAAGACGAAATTTATATCCCATTCTGATAAGGCGCTCAGGAATAACATGTGTACTTGATAGGATTGCAGCATTGGCTAATTCGTCTCCTAGTGGTAATTTTATAATAATTTTGGGAGTAGAAAATATCGTAGGTCGTGACAGAACGTGTCCCAAAGTCCTCGTGAAAGCCGTATTTGTTGTGGGATTGGGTGATACTGCGTTTACAGGACCAGTAATAGATTTGTCAGATATAGCATACAGAATCAGTCCAAGTAAATCATCTAGTCCGATCCAACTCATATACTGATTACCATTTCCTATTCTTCCACCAAAGCCCAATTTAAAAATGGGAAGAATTTTTGCCAGCATCCCACCGGAGGATGACAAAACTATGCCTAACCTCAAATTTACAACACGAATGCCAGAGTCTTTGGATATTTGAGTAGCTCCTTCCCAATTCTTGCAAACATTTGAGAGGAAATCATTAGGAGAAGACGGAGGCGGACTTTCTTCTGTTAATATCTCATCGCCTCTGTCTCCATAATATCCTGTAGCAGATGCAGACACAAGTACTTTAGGTGGTTTATCAAGGGAGGATAGCAGCTTACACAGAGACTTGGTTGTATTTACCCTACTATTAAAAATCCTCTTTTTCTTTTCCTTTGTCCATCTTCCAAATATGTTTTCTCCAGCAAGATTGACTACAGCATCGATGTTTTCATTGTCGATTTTGTGTGAGTCATTTAAAGACTCTGATGAAGGATTCCATTGAATAGACTTGATATTCTTTGAATTGAAGTTATCAATACCATCGCTTACAGGATGTCTTATGAACCGTATTACTCTATGACCGGCAGTGGTAAGAAATGGTATTAATGATGAACCAATAAATCCGCTAGAACCAGTAATTCCAATAGTCAGAGGTCTGTCATTACCTCTTATTTTATTTGCAGTAGAATGAACTCGGAGGTCGCCACTAGTGATACGGTGTCTATAATAAAACATTTGGTTTAGTTTTTTATTAATTAGAGGTGAGGCAATTATTTCGCTCAGTATGCCACCCGGCAAAGAGTACTCTACATGATCATCTAAAATGGATGAAGAATTTTCAAATGAATTAAACAAATGAGTATGTGTCCACGACGAAAAAAATCCTTTTATTTGTCTGTCTCTAAATTGCTTGCCTTCTATATAATCAGAATGCTTTACCAGCCAAGTTGTATGAATAGGGCCAACAATCTTCATCTTTATCTTGACTGTGCCACCATTCTGGATGCTTCCTTTTCGTTCAATTACCTTAAACTGATGCCAAGGAGGGTTAAGTCGTTCAAATGCACCCTCTCTAATATGCCACAAAAATACTTCATTTGAAGATATTTTATCTATCTTAGTAGTACGGATAAAGGACTTCATTATATACCTATATCATATACTCTAATAATAAAGACAATATTCCCCGAGGAGAAGCTCCATTGAAATTCTGATTGGACTGGTATTAATAATCAAAATATAAGAAATTCGGGTATTCATAGATCATAAAGAACAACAACAACTGTTATTCCTAGAACTATGAATGGACATTACAATATTTTATATGGGAATTTGAGGAAGACTCTTGTAACAAATAGTAAAAGAAGTAAAAGAATCAGGCGAAGAAGGAGTAGGTTGCTCTTATCCAACAAAGTCATAAGAGGCTCTGAAGAATTTGGGCGCACAAGTCAGCTCTGATGGACTTTGCTTTATGTTGAAAATCGCAGTCCGCATTGGGATTAGTTTAGAAGGTGTTGTAAATGCTTGTGTCAAGCCCACGATGTTTCCTCTGAATCGTAGAAGTGTACTATGATCTGCAGTTAACTGATGGTATTTGGTGCGATGACTGTATTATATGACTAGAAATTAGGTAGATTGATTGCTGATTTCAGACCTAACATCTGTAATGCTCTCAGAGCACTTTTTTCTTTGTCTTTTATTTCAAGCATCATATCAAAATCCAAACCTTTAGTTTCCTTTAGGAACTTTTCGAATAACTTTGTATCTATTGTTTGCGCATGCTTCCCGTTTCTTCTTTTTTTATTGTAATTCTTATGATGTGTTCCATTTCCTAGATTCTGACTGCTATAATCGATCATAGGTAAACCATCACTTGACATATTCCATGTCGACATAGCCATTTCAAGAGCACTCTTCAAGGATTCTCCATTATTGTAACATTCATGATGAAAACTATCAAAAACTATAGGAATGCCAGTTTGTTGATTGATGTAAATACAATCCTTTAGATTATAGAGGCGATCATCATTTTCTATAACAAGCCTTTTTTTAATCAAATGGTCGACTAGGTGCGCATTGTTATTGTATATCTTGACGAATCTATCCATAGCTTCTAACTTATTTCCATATACTCCTCCTACATGAATTTGCAGTTTTGCTGTCTCATCAAGAGACATTGTATCTAAGAGCACACAATGATATTTTAATTCACGAATGCTGTTTTCCACTGTCCAGTGCTTAGGCGAGTTGAGAATAACGAATTGATCAGGATGCATGGAGGTACGGATGTTGTATTTTTTAATGTAATCCCCGATCTGTAGCAGCTCTGATTTAAAAAAATTGTACCAAGCAAATTTGCAAATTGGATGCGAGGCAAAAGGAATTAAGTCTGAGCTAATCCTAAAAAATAACAAATTATTTTTGACATTATACTTTAGAATTTGATTTAAGTGAAGTAGATTGTTTTTAACAGTTTGAACTAGCTTGCCTTCAGAATAAGATGCTAGCCTAAAGGTAGAAGGAGTCCCGCGAGGAATGCTATTATTGATACAAGGATATCCTATTTTCATACTCGATATTTTTGAAAAAATGATTCTGTACCGCCTTTCTATATATCAATTGGCTCAGCCTACGATTATTATTATGCTGCAAGGAAATTCCATGTGTCAAGAAATGCAAAATTGTTAATAGTATGATTTGTTAAAAAGAAAAGGTCAGAGATTTATTTATTCTGCCATATTCCAATTGAGTTTCTCTGTGGGTCTTCTAATACAGCATAATATCCTTCTGATATTTCCTGTCTATCTTTTACTACTCTTGCCCCAAGTTGTTTTGCTTTGTTTATATAGTCTTCTATTGACTCTACATTGACAAACTGAGTTGATACTTGTTGTGGATTTTCTTTTTGCGCTAGCGCTCCACTAATTCCTGCATTTTTTATCATATAGTATCCTTGTGTTTGGCCCTTTTCAAACTCCCAGCCAAATAGTGATGAATAAAAGCTCCTCAGGCCATCTAGATTATCTGCTGGTATTTCAAAATGTCCTACCTCGTTTTTGATACCATTATTATTCCTTGACATGACTTTTTCCTCTCCTGTTTATGCATCTATCTATGCTTGACCTGATTCTAGCTTTTGCTTTACTGTCTGTGCTGCTTGTTCTAGTGCTTGTCTTATTTTGTTATCTGCCTGGCTACCTGATATTATGTTCGCAATCTTACCAGTTGTTGGCAGCTCAAAATCAATTGTATGCTTTATCTGTGTAGTGTTTGTTCCATTTCCATGAAATTCCTGGATACTGTCCCATCTTTTGAAAGGACCTTGAATTTGTTTAGTAACCAACTTTCTATTCTCCTCTTTGTCTACTACCTGTAATCTCATTTCTTCTTCTTTTCCCATGTATTGTCCTTTTACTCTCATTTCTGAGCCTTCTTCATTTTTTGAACCTGATACATCTTGCGATTCTTTAACTATGTCTTGAGGCCATGCTTCTTGTATGTTCTTTGGATCTGTGTAATATTCATAGACTCTTTGTACAGGTGCTTTAATTTGTGTTTGATATTCAACTCTTGTCATTTCAGCGACTTTTGTACTGCATCATATTAAAGACTTACACATTATTAGACACGGTTAGGCACTAGTTACAACTAACGGATTTTGCTGTCTAATTTAATAAAAGATGCAACATGATATGGAAGTTAGCACGATACAGATATGTTATCACTAGTTTATATACAACCATATCTAGTTAGAATGATATGAATAAAATAAACAAAAAAATTCCATGGGGGCTGGCTATAGGTACGCTGGGTGTAACAATTGCAGGCGCAATTAATGGTACAGCAATATTAGGACTGACAAGCGTAACTGTTGGAGCATTAGCATTAGTGACTGCACTCCTTGCAAAACAACAAATAGAAAAGAAGAAACTCAAACCAGAGTTAGCAGTGGGGCTAAAATAGATTATTTTATAGATAAACATTAGGTCAGATACCCATCATATCTTTTTTATTAATAGTTTTATAACTGTGATAATATGCATGTTCCCTCCCTTCCTTCCATCCTATGCACTTCAATAGATAGTACAAATAAAAAAGAAGAATAGTTCATTGTCAATTTAGCTAAAAAGCCTCACTACTAATATCTAAAATATCAACAAAAACAATTATCTGATTCAGTACTAAAGGATATAGTTAGCACTATGTGAGAGTTGTTGACGTCATATATATATCGTGTCTTCATGTCTAATCATGGCATTAGAACAGGAAAGTAAATTCGAATTGAATTTGGAGCTGGGTGAGAGCTATATTTATGGAACAGCTTTTACATCTGATAATTCATACTCAATTAATATTCAGCAAGCAAGCAATAACCTTATTGTTCTTCAGTCAGACTTATTAATATCAAAGAGTCGTGTGAAGCATCAGTTTCTTTTGGATTGTCTGGGCATAGCGATCCAAATAAAATTTTTGTAAGATCTGAAGTGAAGGTAGGTCGAGGAGATCTTATTGAGGTTTATCTGAGTCAGGATACTGACCTATTCATCCTTTCAAATCACCTGCCAGTGGAAATGACTTTGCATACAACATAGTACACATTGACGTAACAGAATTGGATTTATAGGAGATAGACATAGGAGATAGATAGATCATGCAAAATTATGCAAAAACGTATAATGCTAAATTCGACGACGCGGTAGAGAAAACCATGGTGAAAGTATTAGTAACCGGCCCGAGTGGTTTTTTGGTAGCCGGGTAGTATCCAAATTATTATCTGTTAACAGCTCTCATAATGTTCCTAACAATAACTACAAAATCTTATGCTTGACTAGAAACTAAGAGTCTTTGAGAGGCCGCTACGAAAAATATAATGTGGACGTAGAGATAGTTGAGGCAGACGTACAAGACTATTCCCAACTTGTAAAAGTCATGAATGGAGTAAATATTGCATTTTATCTTATCCATTCAATGGAAGGTTCTTCAAAACAATGGAAAAAATTTTCACAAAGAGATAGGCAGGCTGCACAAAATTTCGCTAAGGCTGCCACAGAATCTGGTGTTGGGAGGATCATATACTTGGGAGGATTGATACGCGAAGAAAACAGAGAAGGGCATAGTGAGGCCTTATTATCTGATCATATGCGCAGTAGAAAAGAAGTTGGCTAGATTGATGCTTATTGTTTTTTTATTTGCAGTACTTTAACTAATATATCAAATATATAACCAAGTAGAGGTGCTCTTATTCTATCAAACTCTTTCCATATGTCTAACAGTAAACGCTTTTTGTCATCAGATATTCGTCAGCTCAATAATTAGTCCTCTATCTAAGAAGTCTGCTTTAGAGGCTGCCACATTGATTCCACTAAATCCAATGCATCGCCGAAAATTATAGATAACGTCGTCATCATCGGTAAATAACATCCTCTTTGAGAAACCACTACCGGTTACAGCCCGGCATAACTCATCTGATATCTATTCTCTGATATTCGAAATGTTATCAAAATATGTAATGTAGTTGTGGGAAAGCTGCTGTACTAGTTCTTTATTATCTCTTGGAAATGAAAGTGTACGAATGCTGCTTGGATCTACCAACATTTTTATCAACTCCAAAAGAGTAGATTTTGTGCTTCCTTGCTCACCGTGTAATATCAATACAGGTTTTGGGATAATAGGAATAAACATGGAGATAATATAACACTTCAAAAGGAGCTTGTTACCATCATCTTTGATGTTCGTTAACTCTATAAATCTGTCAAATATGTCTTGAGGATATTCTCCTGAAGGATAGACCTGTGATTGCTAGTTATTATATCTTCTAAAAAGTATTAGTGCTTTTTCTATACTCCACCTGTATGGCGTTACTTTTACTATTTCCCATGTACTATTAGTAAGATCATAATATATCGTATATTCTTCTTCTTTGTCTTTTCCTTCTGCATCTTCAGTTCTACTACCAACACGTAAATGAAGTTCCTTTGCTCCACTACTACTACTGCTACTACTACCAAACTCTGTTTGTAATTATAATACCTTTTCTTACTCCCAGACTATCATCCTAATGGGTTGACCTTATTACTCCGGTAAAGGCCTCATTAGCAAGACCACTAATAGACAGCCTAAAACATGAAGCGACGGTAAGAGACGAGACAATAAAAAATTAATCCCTCTCAAGTTAAAAACATTTTAAGAAGCAATCAAGACTGCTGAGAAGGAAGAACAAGAACAAGAACAACAATTAAAAAGAAAAACATCAGGGCGACGACAACGCACATCACATACTTTGAATAATAAACTTCTCGTTGTTTCCTTATTTGCACTGGCGGCCATAGGCTCTACTTACTATATGCTGGATGCTAGGCATGAAGTTTTCCATGCTAATTGGTTAACTCTAAGTGCATTATGGTATATTTCTATTGCATTTTCCCTATTTTTTATTTTCAACGGAGCAAGATTTGGAGCATTTACTGCAGAGGTAATCGGTTGGATAACTCTTATTTTTTGGCTCATTGATAACATATATACTGTTTCAGGTAAGTCGTTGATCGCCACATCTCCTAATCTAATGACACCATATGACTTAGAAATTTTGTTGGAGCAAGTATAGTAGCATCAGTCGTACTAGCTTCACATAAGGTATATCATAAAGAGTAAATGGTATTTGAGCTATTTTATTTTTCCCTATAAATTTAGTTAGGCACTATATTGCATTATAGGCACGTGTTTATATAATATGTCTTTAAAGAATAGATATGGAAAGTTTGACAAAAACAAATGTTAGAGGAAATTCAAGTAGACAATTTATATTGCTTGCATATAATAAATTATCAATTTTAGCAGAAGACAGATTATAATGTTTTTCAGCAAGTCTTGGAATATCATTTTTTGTCTGTGTAGATTTCCTGCCTTTTCCTCCAGCAATAGAAATTCCATGAACATCTTCTTTTAATGACTGCTTTAATACGCCAGTCACTACTGTTGTAACTCCTGAGGAATGCCAATCAAATCCTAAAACACATCCAAAAGCTTGAAACCATAGAGGATCGGCTAATCTTCTTAAAAATTCATGCTTGCCATATTCGTCTACAACTATTTTTGATATTGCATACGAAAGTGCACCCATTCGTCTGATAAGGTACGCTGGAGCATGTCCATTATGTAAGGGAAGGTTAACTGTGGCAGAAGCTTTCAATGGGATTTAATGGTACACTTGTATTATTTCAACCATTAGAGTACAAAAGACATGGTTTCTGAAGTGTAGTATACTGGTAAGAATGATCATTAATAGTTAAAATTTCTCCTAAAAAAATTAAATCTGCGAGTATTGTTATAATTCAATTGGATCTAATAATAAACCAAGCGGCAAGCTACCAGTCTATTAATTAACTTGTCTACTGCTCTAGCCAATCATACCTTTAGGTTTCTCAGATTTACTATTTCTTGGGTGGTGAAATTGAGTGAAATTTGGTTCGTATTCCACCGTATTCTTCCAACTGATATATGTAAAAGCTAAAAATCCTGCACAACTAAAGGATAATGAAAAATAGGAAGTCAAGGTATAATAATAATAGAATAATGACCAGGTTTATCTGCAGACGTTGTAATACAGAATTTACATCTAGAGATCAGATAACGAAGTTATCACAACATATTATAGACAAGCATCATGGTAAGATGTATTTACCTTATGAGATGATAAAGAATGATTTTAAGATAGTCGACGAAGAATAGTCTATACGTGTTAAAGATTCCTGACAAATTCTCACATTGTCTTCAAACAGGCGAGAACATTGAGAAATACATTCCTAATGGTGGAACATTCTATCTGTATATAATAGATGGATCATCATTTTTTAATAAAGTAGTAAGCGGAAATATTTACGTCGAATATCTTCCATAAGCGTGCACAAGCTAAAGACAGGAATATAGATGTTAAATGTGCATTTATGCTATGTAGATGTGTAAGAACAAATTACCTCTTAGAATGTGATCAAAGCGCATATATGTTGTTGTTATTGGTTTCCATTAACCTAGCCTTAGCATACCTTCTGGTTTTTCATAATGCGTACTTATTAAAGTAGAAATAGAATGAACTACTAGTATAAAGAATTGGAATCATCAAACGAAAATGCTAAGCTCAGATTCGATCTTGAGTGGTTCCGACACGACGCGAGAAGACATTCTTTGCTATTTAGACAAATGCCGCAAGCCAAAAAATGAAGACCCATTGTATTACATAACAATGGAACACTAAATTCTCTTGATCGGGCATCGGACGCGTGCTAATTATCGAAGATTAATGTTCATTACTATTAGTAATTGATGCTAATTCTGCGTTGTTATCAAATTCTGAGTCATTCTGTCTGTATTCCTTATTATGCTGCTTACAGTACCAGCGCCTATTCCTTCTTGTTTGGCTATTTGATCTCTACTTTTGCCTCGCAGCCATTCCCTAATGACATCAATTTTTATAACTCTAGGAATGTTACCACCCATGAATCCTTTGCTAATAATGTTAAAGAACATTTCAATATTTAATGATTCTGTATAGCTATTCTTTGCTTGAGCTTTACTATCTTTTTTTAGCCACAGTACATAAGGGCAGTACATAGGGGTATGTCATACGTAGATAGTATCAAGCACAAATGGTATCTGACGATGATTTGACAAAGATATGACCTGCATTTGACAATGTTATGACTGTAAAATGACGGCATCTGACGAATGTATGACCATGATATGACGGCAATCAGCAAAATATGCTTGTGGTTATATAACTTCTTTTTCTGCCCGACGAGCATCTGACATCATTTGACGGTATTTGACGAATATTTGATCATGGATCAAGCCTAGCATTCATCTAAATAAATCTCAGTATACATAGATAATACATGAGATAAAAGCAATCCAACAACCTATGGTAATTTCTTTTGCTTTGGACTAATGCCCTTATAACTTTATTATAACCTGCTTGTAGACCCTTAAATGACACAATCGCATATACAGTTCAACACTAAAAAGAGATAAACACTAATTCGTCCAGCTGCAACTTCATGAATATGCTGAGATAAAAGCAATCCAACCTTTAAGCAATTTCCTTGCCTTCTGACCAATGATTGTTTATGTTGGTATAGTGATGAGTTACTGGACTTGGACAGCTTGCAAATTTCTGTACAAGCTTATTACTCAGAGTTATTAGAAGCCACCAAAATTACCGCAGGGATTGTTAAATGAAAGTCGCGTACAACCATAATTACTACTGTTGCCAGATAACCTAACACTACTAATCAGACATATCCCACATATCCTATCAACAGATTTCATATTAGAACATGCAACAATCTGTTTTTATTGAGTCATATGTGGCGTTTGGGTGATGGTATATATGTGCAGTATAACATAGATAACCTGATCTTTTTGGCACAAAATAGTTTTCCTATGAGAGAATGGCATCTTGAACATATAGAAAAAATAATCGTAAAGTTTGTAACTGGACTATCAGT
>JAFAQB010000412.1 GCA_019246625.1 Nitrososphaeraceae archaeon | reverse complement strand
GAAAATGTCACATAATCTCCTAAGATATTCTGAATATCACTATAACGGAAGACGCCCCAAAGTTTATGGTGATCATCATATGCAACAGGGTTAAGACGTCTCATTTCTGCGTAAAATCCAAATGGATAAAGTTTCTGATCTGGAGGTGGAAATATGTTCATATTCTTTAGAAATATCTTTCTATTCTTGAATATATGTTTCTTATTACTGCGCTGCGCTAAAGCGGACACTTTCGCTAGCTACCTTTTCATATGCTTGAGCAGTATCATCAACGGAGAACGTTTCGGCAATGACTCACTTCGCCCTTTGCTACGTATTCTAGAAACTTGGAGGTTAAAGGAATTAACAATCGTGTATGCTTCTTTTGAGCCTATCTCGAAATTTTATTTTGGAGGGATTATCAATGGTTTTGCTTTTAGCCTATCATACTGCAATCGAAAGAGATCAACTATTTGTGAAATGTCTTCTTCGCTCTTAATAAAGTAGCTTACCCACATTGACTCTGGATAAATAATATGGGGTAATGCCTTTCCAGATGCTATTAGACCCTTTCGGATAGTACTAGGAAAGGGTAGATCTGCAAGCTTGTCTCCATGAACGTGGCCCATATCTCTTTTATTAACTCTAAACTCGATGCCACCAAACCGATAGGGATTGGATGTAACTCCTGGCCATGATAAAATCTCCTGCTTTATATTCTCTGTAATTGCCTTGTTCATACTTCCTTGTTCTTCTGGAAAATGGTTTTGACATTTGGGTGGTCTAGTTCTAAATAACAATACAGCTAAGAATATGGATATTATAGATAGTATTGTAGCAGTAAGAAATATGAGGATGTATGCTTCAGACGATGGAAAAGACTGAATTCTTCCTTGAATATTGATGGTATATTGATGTTCTTGCATAAACATTGCAGCAACTGCTGGAGATATAGAACTTCCTATAATCCTTAACAGTGTTGTCAAACCAAGTGATATTCCACTATTTTGTCTTGGCATAGCTAACATGATTACGTTTTGAGCACCTACATTAGCTAATGAAAGACCTACTGAGAGTATTCCTAGATTTGTCGATATTAAGAGTTTAGTTGAATGAAATAGCACAAGACTAAAAAGTGCAATGGAGATTACTATAGTACCAATTATAAGTGGTTTCATGGAACCTAACTTGGAAATTATCAATCCTGATGCTGGCCCAAATACAAGTAACACTAATGCAAAAGGTAGAATTACTTTTGTTGCGTTAATAGTATCTTCTCCAAATCCGACAGGTGGTGGATTTTCCATAAGTATGGGTATGGTTTGAAAGACCATAAACATTGAAAAGCCAACTATCATTATGATAATATTTGCAGGAAGCATTCTCATATTCGAGATTAGGCTAAAGTCCACAAGCGGTGACGTTGTCCTTTTTTCTATTACTATAAAAAGTGCTAATGAAACTATTCCTAATACGAGAAAGCATATGACGAGGATTGTTGAATTGCTACCGCCACCAATTGAATTAATGTTATTATTAATATCGCCACCACCACCACCACTGCTACTTCCTGTTTGCAAGAACGTAAGCACTAGCAGGAATGATGTTATAGCAACTGCAAGTGTTATTGCACCCTTTACATCTATAGTTGTACTTGCACCATTTCTAATTTCAGGTTCAGTGTATCTTGTTATTCTTCTATTTTTTCTCTTTTCTTTTATAGATTCAATGTTGCCCGTGCTTTGAGCGTCTTTATTCTGTGGTAACTTTTGTTCTTGTTTTTGTTCCACTATCTCGTCATCATCCACGTGAATAAACCGCGAGATTGTAAACAAAAGTCCGATAGCAATTGGTATTATAGTAAAGAATGTAGAATGCCATCCATAGTTTTGAATTATAAAACCTCCTATTGATAGACCTATTACAGCACCACCTGCATACATAGATGTAATTATCCCCTGACCTATTGCCATTTTTTCTCTAGGAAATTGTGCTCTTACTATACTAAATGCAATAGGAAACATTGACATACCTATTCCTTGCAATCCTCTTGCAATTAGCATAAAGTATAGATTTGATGAAAAACCAGCAATTGATACTCCTGCTGTGTAAAATATCATTATGATAAGCAAAATCTTCTTTTTACCATAGATATCAGATAACTTACCGACAATAGGAGTCATGACAGCTCCAGTAAGTAGATATGTTGTTAGTATCCAAGATGATGTGTTATAAGATATACTAAAATCTCTAATAAGGCCAGGAATAGCTGGCACCAACATTGTTTCTGCATACATAACCATTGTTGCAACTGAACTAAGGATTGCAACTACTTTCCAGGCAGAGAGGGGAATCTTTTTTCCAGAGAATGGTATAGAAGTCTGCAATGTAATAATACTGGTTATTATTGCTGATATGAATTTCTTCTGGCTATAATTTGTAATAGTATCTTTCCATATTTTAATGAGAAAAGGGAGCGAGATAAAGTAAAATTCTTAACGTTGGTTGAACGTGCAGCTGCTTTGACTGTTTCTCCTTTTGTTGAAAGCTGCCTTACAACCTCACTCATTACCCACAGTCCCATTAGCTCCTGTGACCAATATAGTTGCTATTATTACCTGGGCTGGTTGAGAGTGCATTAAACACTAATGATACTGGCTCAGTTCAGAATACATGACTAGATCTTATTGTTACTACAACGTCTAGGTAATCAAAGTAAAGTGGAGATGGCAGCTTTATGTCCTTATTATCAGAATCAACGTATGTAGTATGTATTTGGAGAAGTATTCCATATCCCACTAGATTCAAACTTCAGACGGATATTATGAAACTGACACGAGAAGAAAGCACTTTAGCTATTCCAGGTTGGATCAGCAGTTAACAAGGTTAGTTATGATAATATAAAAATCATATAATTTACTGTAAATAAGCTATTCGCATATGTCGTATATGAGTGCTGAAGAAAGAGATAAAATACTCCAAGACATCACCAGAACATCTCACAGAGATCTAGATGATGAATTAAGGCGTAGACATGTAGAAATAAAAGACGAATTTATAAAAGAACAAAATAAAATGCAGGAAGACTTCAAGAAACAGAAAACTCATATAAGAAAACTTCTTTATGAGCAATTCAATCAAGCAGTTAATCGACTCAAGGAAAGCATTGAAAAAGGAGATTATGATGGTGAAGTAGCACATCGTATGACTGCTGACTGGCTAAATAGTGAATTGAAAAAACGAGGATATTGATTACGTGTATTCCCATTTATGGATGGGATTTTGATTACAGGAATGATGGATGGAATCTTGGAACATTTTTTCTTGATGCGCTGCTGGTTTGATAGAATGCCAGCGAGGATGATGTAATTAGATTATCAGTTTATTCTTCATTAACAGGTTTTGAATACGCTGATGCAATATGTGGTACTCCCCCTGGAGATCTGTTACTCTAACAGGCCCTTGTTTCGCATCTCCTGGAGCAGCTGGAACATTTCAATTCACTGCTTCTAATGGCTAGAAAGCAACCATTCAAGGCAATGCAGAGTGTTTCATATCTGGACCACCACCACTGCCTCTCATAGAGCTATTCAAAAATCAAGGTCAATGCATAGACTTTGCTAATCATAATCCTGGAAATACATTGGGAGTAACAAAAGAGGCATGTATGAAAGCATTCCAAAACAAGTTCATCTTCAACTTGGCTGTATAATGATGCTCATGAGACTTTTCAGTTGAGTTCGTAGTAGTTCTACGTATATATTATAATTTGGATTAATTATTGAGGCTGTCACTGGAACAAATGAGTGATATCATATTCAATGAATCCATAGCAAGTAATAATACTCTGAATAAAGACGGTACTGTAAACTATTATGGGAAGATATTGCCATCTGAAGAA
>JAFAQB010000390.1 GCA_019246625.1 Nitrososphaeraceae archaeon | reverse complement strand
ACTGATAGTCCAGTTACAAACTTTACGATTATTTTTTCTATATGTTCAAGATGCCATTCTCTCATAGGAAAACTATTTTGTGCCAAAAAGATCAGGTTATCTATGTTATACTGCACATATATACCATCACCCAAACGCCACATATGATATCTTTTTCGAACATAACAAGACAATAGTCCAGAATGATATTCAAGCCATCCACAAAGTTCTGCTAAGACATATCCTTGAGTAGGTCAAGGTTTCTGCAAAAATTAGTAGAGTAACCTATTGCAGATGACAATTGATACCCAAGGACGGGATAAGTTTGCATAGTTGTTTCCTCACCCACATTATTATTGCAGCTGTTGTTTTGAGCTGGTGATAGTGATATTACTGTTACTGCTGTTGTTGCAGTTATTGACACGTCAGGTTAAAGATGTAATAGATTTTCCACTAATAATTGAAATGTAAGGCGATGCTCCAACAGATCTATACCAATTCAGGGTACAAAACTTTCCATAGCTACACATACTTTATTCATGTGGGAGGGACAAGAAGAAGATAATATGCAAATTCCAATCATACAGCTCCAATTTATCTATATTTTTCAGTCATTAATGATATCTTTTTATCTAATTCAAGCATATTCTCATTTAGAATGACTATTTTATTCAAAAGTTCATCATGGTGTTTCGCAAACGTCTCTAGGTGTATTAGAATGTGTCTATTCTTTTGTTCAAGTTCGTTGATTCGTTGTAAAACATGATCTTGTTTGAGAGATGTTTTATTCTGACGATTATATACCCACCAAGTTATTATAGCTCCAATCACGGCGCCCACCACGATGCCCAAATATGTACTGGAAGAGTTTGTCATATCGATACAATCTTTAGCAAGTTCTGGTATACACCCCCACACAGCAAGAATTGATGTCAGCATAATATTACCAACCATATATGTAGATTATTATATTATTTTATTATTTTAAAAAACTGGATCCTAGCTGAATAATAATAACAAATAGACTGTCATCAGAGGACTCGTTCTTATAAAGAAGAGATTTTCTAATAATAATAAAACTTTTCCTAAGCGCTTGTTCCATACTTTCTGAGCAACTAAAGAAAAATTCGAGTCTAGTGCTAGTCTCTGCTGTATATACAATTAAATTTTATGCTAATGGTGTTCCAAGCCATAACGGTAAGATTATTATAGCATATTCAAAGATGTCAGATGAATCTTGAGGATATGAAAACTATTATCTGAAGTATTGATAGAAAAAATAATCATTTTATATCATTAAGTCATTTCTATTATACGAAAATGAAAAAATTAGCTTGCCAGGATATTGGATTAAACTGCGGCTATATAATAGAAGGGAAGTCAGACGAAGATATTGTGAAAAGTGCTGAACAACACATATGGGAAATACATGCTATAAAACAAGAAGAGATCACTTCAGAAATGAAAGCTAAAATTAAACAAAATATTCGTAACTCTTAATTCTGTACATATACATTCTTTTTCATCTTGTTATCCTTTTTGAAAAGATTGGATACAAAATTAGTTCTCCTTGCAAATTTACGCAATCCTTGGAGTAGAATAGTCAGCGGCAGCTACATTTGAGTTACTTGGACAAAGTCGCTGGTCCAAACTTTGAGACGTAATTAATTCATCTCAATATAGTTTGCAACAACAAATCTTTGATCGACCATGGTTTTTCTATTATCGTCTATCTATTGTCTCCGATATTTCATGTTTATAGTAGCTAGCAAGTGTAAGAAATGATATATTACTTACATTATTATTTGTCCTAGCCTCCTTGCTACATAGATAGCTGACATTTTTTCAAATACGAGATATCATTACGAATTTTTTCAGGATTCTAATACTAATACCATAGCTTTGATCCTAGCATGATCAAAGATGGTGTTATCAATTAAGTAGAGTATTTCTAAATTATTTTTTTATTATTCTTGACCATGCTTCCTTGTCGGCACCACGTACGATCATTATTGAATCACAAAATGAGGTAAAATATAGTGGATGTCGCAAATACATCTCGTGAATAAGATTGCCATGTTACCAACCAACCAACCAACCAATCAATCAATCAAAAATAAAATATTTGAATCGTATTATATATACTCAGTACTTTTACTCTTTCTTGCTTCCTTGTGAATCCACATTAGTGTAGATATTGTATATGTTGGAATAAAATCGCCTA
>JAFAQB010000388.1 GCA_019246625.1 Nitrososphaeraceae archaeon | reverse complement strand
TCTTGGGGATCCTGTATCTTTGAGCTATATGGGGTGGAGGATGATGTTGTACAACCATTCCTAAAACTGCTTCATGCAATGGTGCTCTATCTGCAAGAGATTTTATAGCATTGGGATCAGTGGAAGTGTAAGCATCGTAAACATCCTTGAAACTAATTCCTTTCTTCTGAGCAACTTTGAAATTAAATCCCCATCTATCTTTTGCAGAACCGAATGCAACACTATTTCCCTGTATGCTAACTTTCCATTTTTCTTTAAGTTCTGGTTCAGCATAAATATCAATAAGTCGGTTGAATTCGGCAATTATATTTGAAAGCCATTTTTGCATAGATTGTGGATCCAATCTTAGTTCTTTTACTAGTCTATCGATTTTGTTAATATAGAGAACTGGTCTAACACGTTCTTCAAGTGCTTGCCTTGTCACTGTCTCAGTCTGAGTCATAATGCCTTCAACAGAATCAGAAACAACTACTGCACCGTCAATTGCTCTAAGAGCACGAGTAACCCTTCCTGTAAAGTCAATATGACCAGGGGTGTCAATCATATTGACTACATATTCCTTACCTTCATTTTCATAAAACAGTGTAACGTTAGCTCCACGAATAGTCATTTGTCTGTTTTGTTCAAGCTTCATAGAATCAAGAGCCAAAGCCTGACCTGCAACAGAAGGAGAAATAATACCTGATGCAGCCAAGAGGCTATCACTCATGGTGGTCTTGCCATGGTCAACATGAGCAATGACACCGAAATTACGGATTTGTTCCTTATTACCAATGATCCTTAAAATATCTTGAGTTGTTTTAAACTTTGGCATGTATTCAAGCGAAAAAAATTCGTTGGAGGACTATTAAATGTTCCTTACATTTGTTTAAATTTCAATACTTGTTACCTATTCTATCCATCATAAGTGCTCTTTTTACTTTGCACTAGTAACCGAGACTATCTCGCACCAACCTAGTATTCTAACTATGTACTCACAACAAGAATAAAATATTATTTCCTAAAAATATCATTGTGATGATGGAAATAACCATAGGTCATACTCCAGATTCTGATGATGCTTTTATGTTCTATGGCATTGCTTCTGGCAAAGTAAAGCCTCAGAATATTAGAATCAAACATGTTATAGAAGACATCGAAACTCTTAACAAATGCGCCATAAAGCATGAACTTGACGTCACCGCCATTTCAGCTCACGCTTATGCTTACTTGAAGGACTATGTTATACTATGCAGTGGAGGAAGCTTTGGTTTAGAGTATGGGCCAATAGTCATTTCTAAGAAGAAATTATCACCTTCACAATTAAGAAAGTGTACAATTGCAATTCCTGGTAAGATGACATCTGCTAATTTATTGCTAAATTTTGCATTGGGAGAATTTAAAGAAAAAGAGATATCTTTTGAGACAATTCCAAATGCAGTACTAACTAATAAAGTAGATGCTGGTCTGGTGATTCACGAAGCACAGATTACGTATAACAACTCAAAACTTTACAATGTTCTAGACTTGGGAGATTGGTGGACTAGGGAAACAAATGGGCTACCTGTGCCATTAGGAATTAATGTAGCAAGTAGCAGATCAATGACGCTGGAACAGATCAGACAATTCGACAGCACTTTTAGAAATTCAATCTTATACGGTCTTAAAAATTTTGATGCTGCAGTAAATTTTGCAATGAGATATAGTAGAGGACAATCAAGAGATGTGATAACCAGGTTTATCAAAATGTATGTGAATAGTATGACCAGTAATATGGGAGATAAAGGCAAAGAATCAATCAAAAAAATGTTCGCAATAGCTAAGGAGAGAGGAATACTATCAGTGGATCAACTGCATTTTGCTTAGCGTTGCCCGTCGCTAATGCATAACTAATTAAATTAGATTTCATGTCATGCGTAACCAGTGATTCACAATTTTTTGTGAATTGCTAACTTGTATTGCAATATAAGAACATGTGATGTTTATTTTCTTACGATCTCATTCTCGGTTAAGATTCTGACTGGATGCAGTACAATCACATAAATATGTATCTTCAGTCCTCGCTGCAAGATCAGCATTTCAAATACAGTTGAAAACTAATAAAGTGGATAATGTGACCCATGTTAATAATAAGCCCTTGTGAACATCATCTGAGTAGCACTAGTTAAAATTTCCTAATTATATTGAAGAATGTATCTCTTTGAGCAGGTTCTCTTCTAATTTCACTTATCAGGCTCACTAACTCTTGGGTAGATGTTCCTGTTGTTTTGCCTGCAGCCTTAAAAATTTCTTCCGAAAATGCAGTCCCAACCATATCATTACCACCATATGATAAAGCAACCTGCGCCAATTTCTTTCCTAGAGCGACCCAATACACAGAGATATTGTTTAATACATTTGCTAGCATTAATCTTGAGACTGCAATAATTCTCAAATCATATATTGAAGGGCTTTCTCTAATGATCACACCTTGTTTTTCTAATTCTGTATTGTCTAGACTAAACTTTAGTGGAATAAAAGTAGTAAAACCTTTTGTTTTCTTGTGAAGTTCCCTAACTTTTAAAATATGATCTACAATATGTTCAGGTTTTTCTATGTGACCGAAAAGCATTGTGCAATTACTCTTCAATCCCAAATTATGCGCTTGACGAGCAGTATCAAGCCACTCTTCGCCAGAACATTTTCCTCTGACAATCAAATCTCTGGACTCTGGATCAAAAATCTCTGCCCCGCCACCTGGAAGAGCATCTAATCCTGCAGCCTTCAATGTAAGTAAGACTTCTTTAACTGAGTTTCTAGTTAGCCGAGCAATAAAGAAAATTTCTGCAGGAGTCAGGGCTTTTATTGTAACATTAGGGAATTCTGCTTTTATTGCCTTTATGATGCCTTCATAATAATGAAGATCTAATTTTGGATGGAAACCTCCAACTATATGAAGTTCTGTTGATCCCATTTGCTTTATTGCGATCCTTGCTCTTGCTAAGACCTGTTCGGTGGTTAGGGTATAAGCATCAGGTTCATTGCCTTTTCTGTAAAATGCGCACAAAGGACAACTGGCAGCACAAACATTGGTATAGTTTAGATAATAAGAAGAAACAAAAGTAACAGTACCTCCTTTAAGGTTCTTACGAACCTTATCTGCTACAAGACCCAACAAAAACAGGTTCTCTTCCTTTAATAACTGGACTCCATCTTGATACGACAATTCTTCGCCTGCGAGCGCTTTTTCTAATGACGGTGTTTCCCCCAAAATACTTTTGAGCAAGTTATTTATTCTACGAATGAAGTTAATATAAAATATGTGCTGGCAGGTTCTTATAATTTGTAAAGAATAAATAGTGTTGATAGTTCAGAGATTATGTTAGTGTTGCAAAACAGCCTTCTAGTACAAAACCTGATCAGCCAATCTGATGTTGCTGATATTTTGGATCGCGCATTATGTGGCCAATGTTTGGGGCTAAATGAATGCATAAGGCTTATTAAGTCTGATGATTCCTATTCGATAGGGCTTGTTGGAAGTTTATTAAGACAAAGACTGTATGGAAATACTGCCACTTTTGTTAATAACATTATATTAAACTATACCAATGTTTGTATTACTTATTGCAAGTTCTGTGCATTCTATCGTCCACCTGGGCATGAACAATCATATACATTATCTCTAGATGAGATAGTGCGACGCGTAACAATATCTCGAGATGCATTTGGTATCACACAGGTATTAATTCAGGGTGGCCATAATCCAAATTTAAAAATAGAATATTATGAAGAGGCTTTTAAGGCCATAAAGGCAAAATGCCCTGAAGTAGGAATTCATGGACTTTCTGCATCTGAAATTGACATGATTGCAAGAGTTGAAAAAAGTAGTATAAAGGAGATTCTCTCGAGACTAAAAGCAGCAGGACTAGATTCTCTTCCTGGCGCAGGTGCTGAAATTCTTGATGATAGTGTAAAAGCTGAAATTAGCCCATTTAAGATCAAGAGTCACGAGTGGATTCGAATAATGGAACTTGCGCACGAAATTGGTCTAAAGTCTTCTGCAACAATGATGTATGGAACGGTTGAAACTGAAGAACAACGAGCACAACATATTATGAAAATTGCGAAATTGCAAGAAAAAACAAGCGGGTTCATGGCATTTATTCCTTGGAGTTTTGAGCCAAACAAAACCCAGATACAATCAGAAGGACTGATAAAATATCCTCCTGGAGGATTGCAACTATTGAAGATGATAGCAATTGCAAGAATAATCTATTATGGCTTGATTGACCATATCCAGTCATCTTGGCTGACAAATGGAATAGGCATGGCCCAGCTGGCACTTAACTATGGCGCTGATGATTTTGGCGGTACCCTGATTGGTGAAGAAGTTGTTAGCGCAACGGGTGCTAGATCTACTGAGCTAACGACACACAAAATTATATCTGCTATTAAACAGATTGGTTTTAAAGTTGCAGAAAGAGACAACCTGTATCGTACCATAAAGTATTATTAATAATAATGATGCCCTGGATGTGCTTTGCAAATCGAATAAAACCAATTCTGCCCTCCTGAATGATAAGTATATGCCTGCAATGCTGACCTTCTCCTAATGCCGGGAATACTTTTCCAATCTTCTAATGCTTGTCTGCTTTTGTATTTTAATTAGGTAAGTATTAACTGTTAATAATATTCAAAACTGATAATTATTAAATTAGATATACATGATATAGTAATTTTGATAGTTTGTATTTTATAAAATAGTTTAATTTAAAATTACTTAGTATTTTTGTAAATAATATTAATATGTTTGTTTTGAAATTTACTTTGCATGCCTTCTTTTGACTGGGATAATTTAGCAAAGTCAAAGAAAATAGTAAAGACCAAAGACGAACGAACATGTGGGAATTTAATGGCAGAATATAAAGACAATATCATAATAATAGAAGGCATTACAAAGTCTCGTGAATATATGGTTCCAAAATCTAAAGTAGTTGATTGTAACAGAAATGGGATTTACCTTGATATATCGTATGATATGTTATCAAGTTTCGAATTTTAATGACAAATGTATATTTCACATGGCTATGTAGAAACCGTCACTATAATTACAAGATTTGTTAGCCTGTGCATATTATTATACCCCTATACATCTAAATAACAACAATCTCTGTTCTGCGTTTTTACTGACCTTGATGTAAGGTGTTCTCCAAATAGTTGTTTTATAACTGAAATTGTGGTTTCGTTTTTGTTTCTCTGATTGTAGAGTACGTTGGGTAACCACATTTCATCTGTTTTTCTATATCTACCATATTTCTCAATATTGGCATGTGTTCAAATCTAGAGGGTATAACACTACTAAAAAATGAATGCAGCTGTTCTTTGACTAGAATATGATGATTACTTTCACTATCATATCATTTATCAGCTACAGATAACTGATATTGGTAGAAAAACTTATGTTCTTATTATAATTAGGTTGAAAATCTATAGTATCGTGTCTTGTGGGATCTCGTCTTATCTTATTTTGAGAGTTATATAACAAAGAGTTTAAATGATTGTCATTAAACGTTGGATCAAAATCATCCATAGACCAATTTGTCTAGAAAGATAATTTTAAGTTCTTGTTTTTTGCATTCTAATCGCATCTTTTAACATTTGTTCGTAAATTGATATTGCTGCCAGTGCGCCGCTTGCTACTGCAAATACAACGTAATGTCTGTCTGTGTCTATATCACCTGCTGCATAAACATTGGGTACTGTTGTCTGCTGCATGGTATTTATTTTGATATGCCCATCATCAAGTTCACATCCAAGCTGTTTTGCAAGTTCGTTTTGGATATCATAACCAAGATGATAGAATATTACTTCTGCATTGTAGAGTCTCTTACTTTTGCAAATAACTCCGTTAGGTTTTCCTCTTTTGTCCCCAATAATTTCAATCACACTGTCGTTTTCAACTATATCAATACCCAATGCCTTGGCTTCAACTTTATCTTTGTCTGTTAATCGACATTTATTATCATGTTTTTCTCCTTGTTGTATAAATACTGTAATATCTTTTGTCCAACCTAGGAACTCTTTTGCGTAAGATATGCTCTCCTCTCCCAAAGCAATTATTGCTAGTTTCTTGTTAATAGTTTGAAACCCATCGCAATGGGGACAGTGCCAAGCTCCATTGCCATCAAACTTTTCAAAATTCTTTATAGTAGGTTTTATATCCTTAATTCCTGTTGCAATTATTATATACTTTGATCTAAATGATGTTCTTTCTTGGCCCTCTGATGTTTTCAGTAAAAAATATTTCTTATTGCTTCTTTTAATCGTATCAATTTTTACTTTAACTACTTTGATTGAATCATATTGTAATACGTCTTTCCATGCTTTTTGAATAATGTGTTTTGGTGAAGAGTTTTCAAATCCTAAGTAACCATGGACATGTTTAGACGTATGGTTCCTTGTTTCTCCGCCATCAAAAATTACTGTTGGACGAAGGTATCTTCCAAGTAGCAAGGCTGCAGATAATCCAGCGAATCCTGCGCCTACTATTGCCACATCAAAAGCTAAGTATCCATCTCTATCCTGCTGTTTATTTTTATCATCTATGATATTGTCATTATTATGAATTTGATCTGCTTTTAAATGATTATTAGCATCGCCATTATCAGTTAATCCATACTTGTCAGAAACTTGTTTCATATATTATCCGTGTGTATTGTGTATACAGCTACAGTATGAAATTTAAGACATATAGAATATTTTGATATAGTGATGGCGTTTCAAAATGTATTTGAAGTCATGGCTTCGACTAATGGAGTAGTAGTTGGAAAAACCTCAATGATGTTTGATATGTTATAATCTCAATGAATGAGCTAAAATGTTGACTACAATTAAGTAGTTGCCAATGTAACTAAGACATTCTACAAGGATTAGAGTCAATTGTTCAATTATAAAAAAGACAATAGTATTTTTTATCAAATAATATTATTAAGAGAAGTGACTTAGAGTTTTTAAGATTGTTCTTTTTAAGTACAAAAGCCCATGAAGGATGCAGCTAAACTAAAATACAAGATTAATCATAATCCTGTCTCATATAATTTCAAAACGAAAAGATATGAAAGTAGAGAAGCTATTTATCTTACTTATGAACAAGCAAGAGCAAATCAGTGGAAATGCGAAAAATGTCAGAAACTTCTTGCAAATCTGAAGGAATTAAAGCTTCATAAATTAGAATACCATTCATATTAGCAGAATGTTTTTGCAGGGCACGATATGCGAATTATATATTTAACAAGGCTTTTCGTGCAGGAATGGTCTTTTCAATTGCAAATTGTAGTAATAAAATGGTGTTACTACCTTCTTGTACTCAACGTTGTGCTGATGGTAAAACGGTATAACTTAAGTGTTAGATTTGTCAATTCTCCTACTAAATATTGTTGTGCTTTTGATTCAAACTTATAGTCATTTATGGTCACGAATAATGAATCGGAGGTAACCATTACTTAGGTGGCCAGCAAATTGGTAAATAAGTTAAGTATTTGATATGTGATCACATTTGCCGACCATAAGATACATCAATGTTTTATTGCTAACTAATTAGTATCTCTAATGATTATTATTTAAAATATGTATATACCAGGCATACATCTATTATAATATCATATGTAAGTAAGAATGAAATTCATGCATATCTTGTATCTACATATGAAAACGAAGAGTCATTCATGGATTTTTGTAACTACGGATAGCTTAGTTAATGAGTCTAATGATGTAATATTTCTATCTATCGCTCTTTTTAGTTGAAGTCAAAATTACTCAATTGAATTGTACAAGTCAAATTAAATATACTAGTATAATTTACAAAAGTGTAACTCTGAATAGTGTTGATAATCCGGCTAGTTCTGCAATATGTATCCCTACGAAATATGGTAATAACCCTACGGCATACAACGGCTCCATTGCTAAATAAGCATATACTGCAATTATATTATGTAACATTATCATACCAGCAAAAAACATTAGACCTACAGTGAATATTGCTTTAGTGTTCCTATAGACCCTTGCATAGATAACGAGCATTGCTATTAAGATTCCTATATTTGCCAATCCTACTATTGCACTGATACCCATCAATGTCTCCATGGAATGGCATATAACATCTAGACTTCTCTTATTTACTTTTTTCCAGATCTATTCAATTTATCAGAAGAACCTTAAAATAAAATACGTTTATATCATATTTTAATCTTGGATTTTATCTCATTAAATGCTTCTATATTAACCTCGAGATAATTAGAAATAAAATATAAAATTCCATATTTTTCACCCATTTTGCCAACCAGGTTATTCTTTTCAAGTACTGTAATATGATGCTGGACCGCTTTGTAATCAAGTCCTAATACTTCAGCAAGTTGATTAATATTATATGGGCGCTCTTTTAGCAAATCAATAATCTTAATTCTATTATGACCTCCCTTCGAGCCAGCAAAAAGATACCATAACAAGCGTTTAGCATTAGGGTCAAGCATTATAACTAACCACTCTAATTTAGATTTAATAATTCAGAGATAGATAAAAGGTCAGACATAAAAAATTAATATTGCACAAATTTGCTGGACATATTCCAATTAGGCAACCATCATCAATTATAATAGCGTTGTTATTTTCCTAAAGTAAACTGTATATATTCATATCAACAAAAACTACTTCTCATTTAATGAATTCTTATATCATAACCATAGTCGTTCCAGTGAAATAATATAATATATATATCATTTAGCAATATAAAAATGTACTAACATAATTGATAGAAATAGATATACAAGATTTATTAATTCATTTGTTTAAATAAATTGCAATTGTCCAAATCAGTTGTCTTGAAGTTATCAAAGAATTCCATATTAATATTATTAGTACTGTCTACTGTTTTACTTTCATACGATTTTACATCTCGATCAATAATGGCAAAGAGACATGCCAACAGTAGCAGTGGAGAACAACTGCCACCAAATTTTATTCAGATCTGCTGTGGATGGGGTGACAAGCTTGTAAATGGCATATTAACATACCAGATAAATGGCGGAGATTC
>JAFAQB010000279.1 GCA_019246625.1 Nitrososphaeraceae archaeon | reverse complement strand
CTTCTCATCAAAGGAATCGACTACAAACCATTCATTTAAGCATTACAAGTTAATAAGTCAGGTATATTAATTTAGGTGTACAAAATATCTTCCATCTCTTCGTGATTAAGACGGGGTTTGTAGATGAATAATTTGATACTTAACTTAGTACCGATTCGTAATTAGTACTTCTTCAAAGGAAAAATACAAATTAGAACAATCGTTTTAGACAAAAAGAATATTCGCCATTATCTCATCAATTATAAAGTCTATGAAGTTGCTGGTTCACTAACCTTATTTGCTATTCACTAGATCTCTTGCGTAATTAGGTATTCTAAAAATTTTTGAATAATCTAACCATTTTCATATCAAAATGTGAGAAATCACTTGTTATGAACGAATGAACAGATTGGGAAACAATATAATATTGATTATAAAAATACAGGGTCCTAATTACGCAAGATGTCTACTGTCTATAAAATCCTTCTTTTATTATAAAAAAGACAAGATGAGTTGCTGCTATTTTCCTCAATTCATTCCCACCCTACAGTCACACCATTTCCTGCTTTGTCAAATTGGTCTTTGAACACTACCACCAAATTGTCAATAATACCAAGCTTACCATTTGAGTTTGCATGGAAGAAGGCAGCACCATTATCTCTTGTTGTACCATTCCTGATCGTTTTGGCTTCTTGTCATTCAAGCTATGACAGCATCAAGAAATATAATTAATGATTACTAGTAATATCGTAGTACAAGAATAGTATTAATCTTCACGTTGAAATACTTAGATCGTTTAATTTTGATGCTACGCACATAACAAATGATGAGAAAAAATCTGGTAATTAAATCAGTAAATGATATCATCGACTATTTTACTCAATTAGGCTATCATAAAAGCGTGTTTATGTTTTTATTGTTAGTAATCGAAATAGGCTTGTTTTCATTACCCGTATCGACAATCACAATAAACGCACAACCACATCCTAGTACTACTTCTAGTAGTAACCACACCGGCAATACTACCGGCACCGGTAATGGTACTAATACTAGCAACGAGACTCGCATGGGGATTTGTATAGTAGGCGTAAGGAGCCCTTGTAACGGCGATAGCAACTTAGCTAAATAAAGACAGCTAACCTTCTGGGCACTCCACTCAGACAGGCCTGTATCACTAGCATTTTATAATTTCAGTGGAAGTCTCGAATGCATGAACCTCTATCTGATCATAGCCATGTGACTGTTTAAATATCCGTCAAATAGGTCAAATTCGTCGTCAATGCGTCATGATGCTAATCTATGCTTACTTCCTCAGGATTCTGAATAGATACTCTTTTACTTGAAGCATAAGTATAGATATTGATAATACTCCCCTTTTGTTAGCCATAGCACATAGGGGTTGTCATATCTCTACTATTATCAAGCACAAATGCTATCTGACGATGGTTCGACTAAGATATGACGTACTTTCGACAATGTTATGACTATATTATGACGCCATTTGACGGAAGTATGACAATGATATGACTCAAATCAGCAAGATATGCTCGTGGTTACGCATTAAAAAAGAGCACATAAAATACTAGGCAATTTACTTAAAGGATTTACAGCAGTATCACTAGATGAATTATGTTATAACATAACAGGAGTTTCCTTGCCTTCTGACCAATGATTGTTTATGTTGGCATAGTGATGATTTTCTGGACCTAGACAGTCTGCAAAAAGAAATCTAATTTGACCAAACTAAAATTCGTTGTTATATATCGCTACTGCCGATTTTACTTCTATTCTGTCATTCCTTGCTTCTTTGCATTTCATCATTTGGTGCCCATTCCTCAATTAAGCAGCAACTGAGAAAGAAGGATGCTTTATCTAGCCCCAATAGGTTGTGGAGATCACTATGAAATAAATGACGATAACGGGCATGATTATGGTATAATTGTCACATTCTCAATTGCAACATATATTAAAACAAACCATGCGAAGCATAAACCATTAATGCAACCGTAATTGTAAGTGATACAAAGAGTAGCCATGGTATAAACCGTTTTGGTATTTTTCTTTTTTGACTATTATTAATTATAGTATTTTTACTATTTTTCCTTAATAGAGTAGATTTTGATGGCGTTATTAATGATGATGGCTGTAAGGCGGTAGCAGCAGTTGTTGTTTTGCCTCCTCTTCTGTTTTGCATTAAGATATGTAAATATACAAAAATACTAATTGTTGCTCCAGTTAGTATAGTATATCCCCAGTTAGTGTTAAATAGTCTTTCTATTGTAAACTTTGTATTCACTAAGGTAAGTACAATTCCAGATGTCAGAGCAATAGACGCAATTACTTTCATAAATCTCTGGACTCGTGGAAACAAGGTAGAATATCGGTTGTCTTTATTGGCAGGAAATATTATAATAAACATAAAAAACATCATA
Source organism: Nitrososphaeraceae archaeon (assembly GCA_019246625.1). Classification (GTDB taxonomy): domain Archaea; phylum Thermoproteota; class Nitrososphaeria; order Nitrososphaerales; family Nitrososphaeraceae; genus Nitrososphaera_A. The sequence goes on along the minus strand of JAFAQB010000279.1, from coordinate 1,687 downwards.
CCCCACCACATGATGGAAGAAAAAAAGTGAATGTATCTTATAACAAGACTTCCTATTAGTTCTTGGATTACCATCATCATCATTATTATGAATCACAAAATCAATCTCAATAATGTTTTCAATCCAGTCAACAGCACGCATACGCAGATCCAGCGCATTGCAGCAGACAAGAATGTTATAATGCAGGATACAATAACGGACGCGCCTATTCTAGCAACATCTGTCCGCAGAGGAAAGGATCCAAGCCATGTGAACATCTCAGCCGAGAGTGAGAGAAAGGCTATCAAGATGTTGCTGCTGATTACCAAATATTTCAAACTGATTATAACAAATGACTAGTCATACTAATAACTAATATTAATGGCGGTATACACGACAATGATTTTTGGTCGAATAGAACCATTTTTCTCTGTTGCCATGATACCTGCATCAGCGATTCTCCTTCGCTAAAGAGTTTGTAAGCATATATAGATTGTTCATCAGGGGACTTTTTGTACTTGCTGCCGCCATTGCACATGATGCTACTGGCTGTGATATTTTGTTCCTTGAAGATCATCAGAAGAGATAGGCTGACTGATTGAAAACAGTAAATGCAATTGTTATCCATGGAGACCTAGAAATTTTTTCATGTGTTTGACTATTTATAGTTGGTCTTCACAGTCTTGATTCCCTTTTGTCTTTGGCTATATGTATTGTATGATCACCATAACATGTGTATGTATATAACAGGGAGTACATATAATATATATACTACTACACATCTCCATTTATGGGAAAACCCCCAGAAAGGTTCGTATGAATCTCCGTTTGGAGACTCTTAGTGCATTTTTTCCTCTATCTGTTAGAGTATACACTATTGTCTTACCTTCTTTTTCTTCGTTACTAATAAATCCCATTTCTCTAAGGTTTTTTAGTGCTGGATAGATTGTGCCAGGGCTGGGTTTTTCCCCCTTCCGTCTGGCAATCTCCTCTGCAATTTCTTGGCCATGCATTGGTTCTTTTGAAAGTAAAAAAAGAATTAGAAATCCTAACATCCCTCGCATATCACAGCAATAATTATTATTGTAACCATAAAATCTTCTCATATGATACCTTAACATATAGTGTGTCCGATATATATAAATACTCCTGATAACATATATCGTGTATCCAATATGTGTAAGGGGGTGAATGTCGACATGGGTTGTGGTTGCTATGGATCAGGCTATCAAAGAGCGAGGAGCTTTCTTACCAAAGAAGAACGTATTGCTCTACTGAAGGAGTATCAAGATGAGCTAGACAGAGAAAAGCAAGGTGTAGCTGAAAGGATCAAACAGCTTGAAACAAGTTGATTGTTTAGTCAAGCTTTTTTCTATTTTTTAGAAGGCTTTATCTGTTAAATTGATTATTTACATAATGTTTATTCTCATAAATTACAAGTTCATAGATCAGCATTTCATTATTTGACGTATATACTTAAATATGATGCATTAACTACAATTGTGCAATGTTATACGTTTTGGCAGCATAAAAGACATTAAAAATAGGTAAAACACCAAATTGCAAAGTAATTCTTAGGTAAAAACAATAACGTGTATATATTCAATAGATCTATAAGGAATATGGTAGAAGAATATACTACCTTCTTGCGTAGGCATGACGGCGTTATATGGATGCATATCTAAGTTCCAGTGATACCATTGAAAAT
>JAFAQB010000204.1 GCA_019246625.1 Nitrososphaeraceae archaeon | reverse complement strand
ACCTCAAGACCATTTCCTCCATGCAAGTTCATAATATGCCTCTTGACACTATAGCGTCTTGAAGATAACATACCACAAGTTGTACAAGCCCAGTTAGGTTTCCACATAATTACTGCTTGCCAACCTCCTCCTCATGTTCTTCTTCTTTATCGTCTTCCTGAAGAAAATAGTATTGTTGATGTAGTAGTTGGGGTGGTTGTGGTTGATTCCTTATTATGATGAGCAGCAGCAAACTGTCGGCGCTGCGCTGCGTTTCAAACTGCTGATAGAAGATTATCATAGTACTATTTCATAGAACTTTTATAAAAGTATTATTCTCGCTATTGAAAACTAGTTACTGAACAATATACTAGACATATTATTGTAGTAACAATCAAAACCATCTTCGACTTGGGGTTGTTTATACATGTGCGATGTGTGATGCCAATCCTTTGTCTGAAAATCCAAATGATTGTGAGGTATTTATTGCAAGGTCATAAGGGCAGTTGGCAAGACTAACATCGGGTAACAAAAAAGGAAGTAAAGAATTGTTCTTAACGATTGATTCAATCCTTCTGCTCTAACCATTTATGTTCCTGTATAGAGAGATTTTCCTTTAAATGTTAGCGACTTTAGTGTGTCCTGATTATGTTTTACTACTTCAGGAGGTAATAGTACGTACCCTAGCTTTGGTGCGAATTTCTGTCCATCAGTAATTGCCCATGATATAAAGTCAACCAAGGATTTTGCCTTTGTTTGATCCATGTTCGGGTTATTACTCATATCTTTGTAAAGAAGAAGATATGTGAAGCTTGCTATAGGATATGCGTTTTTTCCAGGTGAATTTAGCATTTCTACACTGGTCCATGATTGATCACCTGCTGGAAGAGATTTAGCTATTGATGAACTGCTTACCGCTTCTTCGGCAGAGTTCAAAGAGGGTTCAATAAAGTTGCCTGCTGGGTTCTTGATAAGTGCATAAGGAATGCTTGCAGTGAGTGCATAGTTGAGTTCTACATAACCTATAGTATTTGGCGAGCCTTTTATTGCATTTGCCACACCTTCATTACCAGGTGCGCCTATTCCAATTGGCCATGGAACTGACTTTGAGGCTCCAACTTGCTGATTCCATTGTGCACTTTCTTTGGAAAGAAAGGATGTCCAAACAAAGGTTGTTCCCGATCCATCTGATCTGTGAACAACCACAATATTAGCAGAAGGTAAAGTTTTTCCTGGATTCAGAGCCTGTATTTGTGGATCATTCCATTTTGTTGTTTTTCCTAAAAAGATGTCAGCAAGGACAGGACCTGTAAATTTCAAAGCTTTTGATGGTATACCAGGTATGTTGTATGCTACAGCTACCGAACCTATTGTTTCAGGTATGTGAACAGCTCCCGGAGCTGCTTTTCTTTCTGTATCTGAAAGTGGTGCATCAGAGGCTCCAAAATCAACTGTCTTTGCGGTAAATTGTTTAACCCCTCCACCACTTCCAATTGATTGGTAGTTGATATTTATGCCCGGTTTTACTTTCTGGTATTCTACACGCCACGTGTCAATTAATGGAAATGGGAAAGTTGCACCAGCTCCATTAATAGTCGTTACTTGGCCTTGTTGTGCATAGGATTTTGCAACGGTAGTTGCAGATATCATCATCGTCGTAGATAACATTGCAATAACTACAATTAATCCAGTTACTGATTGATTTTTCATTTGGATCCCATAATAGAATAATGTTATTAATTATTAATGCAAATAATTCATATAGTCGATGGTAGAACTATATACTTTCCATAACTCTATGGTATTAGCATATGTAATTGTAATATAGACGTAGTTTTAAGCGAATGTAGCAAATAGGTGGTTAATATTATTCCTGCAAAATCTCATGAACAGCGCAATAAAGAGTTATCTACCTTTTTCCTTAGCGGAAAGCGAAGAGGAGATAAGATCTTTCACATCGTAGCTATTGTTGCTGCTGCATATACACTTTTGATGGTTGCGCTAATAGCATATGCAGTAGGGAATGGATCCCAGAAAATATTTTCCATTGAAGGTTTTAAGTTTTTTACCAGTACTGACTGGAATTCTGTCGAAGGCCACGAATCATTTGGTGCATTGCCTTACATTATAGGAACTCTGGTTAGCTCGGCAATAGCGATGTCAATAGGCGTTCCCATTAGCTTAGGAATTGCCATATTTCTCTCTGAAATGGCTTCTCCGAAGATAAGCAGTCCATTATCCTTTGTGATTGAAGCACTAGCAGCGGTGCCAAGTATAATTTATGGTTTATGGGCATTGTTTGTTTTCAGATTCTGGATTTTAAATTTAATTGAATTACCACTTTATAATGCATTTGGAAGATCAATCCCATTTTTTGGACCAACTCCGTTTGGTCTAGATATTTTTACAGCTGGCATAGTTCTGGCCATTATGATAATACCTATTGTATCTTCAATATGTCGAGAAGTTATGAGAAACGTACCAAACTCCCAGAGGGAAGCTGCATATAGTCTTGGAGCGACTAGGTGGGAAATGGTTAGGATTGCCATTTTCCCTTATGCAAAATCAGGGATATTAGGTGCAGCAATGCTTGGCCTGGGAAGAGCAGTGGGAGAAACATTGCTCGTTACTTTGATCATTGGGAATACCATTGGGTTGGCTGCTATCCCGACTTCTCTTTTCTCCCAGAGTCAGACATTGTCAAGCTTGATTGCTAATGAATTCAACGAAGCATCTTCTGATCTCCAGCTGTCTGCATTAATTGGTTTGGGAGCTGTTCTGCTTATCATTACTATGGCTATCAATATTGGAGCGCGTTTATTAGTATCAAGAATGGTGAAGGTTAGTCCTGGAATTAAGGAGTAGTGGTAAAGCGGTGGTGGTAATATAAGTTGGGGGAAGAAGAATCAAAAATCAATTACAAAGACAAAATCCAAGAAATAATGTCAAGGCGGTCCTCACGCCGTAGATTTGTAGACAAGGTTGTCAGTGTATCAACAATATTGTGTGTTATACTTGCTGTAATTCCTTTAGGAAGTATTCTCATAGAAGTTGTAAGAAATGGAGCTCCATCTTTGAGTATCAATTTCTTGACGCAGACACCAGGAGCCATCGGATCCGGTCTAGGAGGAATAGGTCCTGCGATCGAGGGGACTCTGATCGTAGTTGGATTGGCAGCAGCCATTGGAGTACCGATAGGTGTTTTAGCTGGAATTTATCTATCAGAATTTGCAGGTAACGGCATATTTCCATCAAGTGTTAGGTTCTTTAACGATGTTCTTGTGGGTTTGCCGTCAATAGTAATTGGTATAGTAGGATACGTTGTCTTAGTCCTAACAATTGGTTCATTCTCTGTATTGGCTGGTGCATTTGCTCTGTCCATAATAATGATTCCAATTGTTGTTAGAGTTACTGAAGAAACGCTCAGGATTGTTCCAAACTCTTTACGAGAGGCAGGATATTCTTTAGGACTTCCAAAAAGAAAGGTAGTGTTATACATAGTCCTCAAGAGCGCAAAGAGTGGCGTAATAACAGGAATAATGTTAGCTATATCAAGAATAGCTGGAGAGACTGCTCCGTTAATCATGACAATACTAGGAACTGATCTCTTCTTTACAAGCCTAAGAGGACCGGTAGACGCACTACCTCTGAGGATCTGGAGGTTAGCGTCCCAACCTTACCAATATGCCCATGACTTTGGCTGGGGTGCCGCTCTTATACTCATACTTATTGTAGTTGGTTTGAGCTTTGGTCTAAGGCTCTTATCTTACAAACGAGGATTTAAGATCAGGACTATTGCAGCTGGTTGATAAAAGCATGAAGGATTGTAAGGATATGTGTTGTCCATATATACTCAAAAGATCAACTGAAAAAGAGAGTCTACTTTGGCTTAGCTGGAGAGTAGTTGAGGAGCACAAAACAAATGAGTGAAAAAGAGATAGAGACTGGCAAGACATTGGAGAAGCAGGAACAGCCAAAAAAAGAGAGACAACAACGATAACAGCAAAAAGTTCACAAAGTATCCATTAAAAACCTAGATGCATGGTTTGGGACAAAACAAGCATTAAAGAGCATCAATTTAGACGTTAAAGACAAAACAGCTACTGCATTCATAGGACCTTCAGGTTGTGGTAAAACAACTCTTATTAGGTGTTTGAATCGCATGCATGAGATGACGCCTGGCGGAAAGGCAGCGGGCCAGGTTGTTATAGATGGCACCAATATTTATGATAGAAATATAGAGATCCGACTAGCCAAAACAGAAGAACGATCCACATTCAGAATCTGCACAATAGGTAAAGGCCTGTTGTGTCCATAGAAATGAAATGATGAGTTGCCGTCATATTAAGGGGAATAGGTATAACTCCAGTTCGAGAGGACAATTGGTAGTTCGCCCGTACGGCGGTAAGGGCAAACCAAGAGGCTGCTTTGGAACTTATTGAAAGCTGTCTTGATAGGAAAGCCGCATGTCTTTGAGAGTTAGTTGGATCTATTATTATCATATTATCATATTGTTATTGTGTTAGGTTCTGTCAAGTCTTAGGTTGATCTAGTGCCCATTTCGATTAATGATAATTAGGTAAGTGCACATACAACACTAGGTTGATACATTAGCAACTCCTAGATTACTGTTTGACTGCGCGCGCTGAACTCCAGAGCGCCCACCCAGGATTGACCCGATTTGGATAGAGCTCCAGCATCTTATCGTAGAGCTCCTGCGCGGTTGTCGTCATTTCGGCTATGCGGTCAAAATCGCGTATATACTGCCGGGTTTCCTCGATGATCCGAGGATTGTCGTCGTTACCAGGTCGCTTATGTGAGGCAATAACTGCGCGTGGGTTGAGCGATTCAATTTTGTCAAGTGCAGAGATCCACTCCCGGCGGCTCTTCGCATTTGACTCGGCTAGGTAGAGGTGAACGTCGTTGTAGGCAGCATCACCAGCGATCACTAGGCCGATAGAGGGGACATTTAAACAGGTAGTGTGATCGGTGTCGGTATGGCCAAGTTCCACTGCGACCAAGTCGTGACCCTCAAGATCAATTACATTTCCTTTGAGCTCCTCTGCTATCACGAGTTGGTCTGGGATCTGGCCCGGAAAGCTAGCCTTCCAAACCTTCTCAAGTATCTCTGGGGAGGCATGTTGGCGCATAACTTTCACAACATCAGGTGTCGCTACTGCTCTAGCATTTGGGAAGCGCTCAAGAAGAGATCCTATTCCAAACCAATGGTCTCCATGGCCATGTGTAATATAGATTGTTGTTAGGTTCTTGCCGCTTGCCGCAACCCAATCTATTAGGGCATCAGCCTGCTTGACGGTCATATATGCGTCGACTAGAACTGCGTCTCGCTTGCCATAGATGAGGGTTGACGCTATCGCCTGAAACATCGCCTGTTTCATCCCTGGAGGTAGGTCGCTCGTGGCTATGGGTATGCCGGGTGTTAGTAGCACGTCCCAGTTCAGCTGCGAGACGTCTCTAGTTCCGACTTCAGTCATAAAGGTTCGCTCCTAGGAGTGAAGTAAAACAACTGCATATATGCTATAATGCGAGATTATCTAATTATAATAGTACGATGAGTACATTGCCATGCATTGTACCCGTGTAACGAACAGTATTTAGGAGACTCCCTAAGTACTAGAACATGGGTGATTATAAATACCCATGTCTTCAAAGGTATTTACCACTATTGTCATATCTGGAAAGTATATAGAAAAATGTATGACTAGGTCTTGCTTACTTATTTTCAATGGTTGAAAGAGATAGTAAGCAAGACAAACGAGAAAATATTTTAGGTTCAGGTTTGAGTCCTTTTAAATCTAGTATATATAGAATGTTATGGATTGCAGCTCTCTTTTCATATGTTGGTGCAGCTATGTATGATGTAGGGGCGTCATGGCTAATGACTTCCCTTGCACCAAATCCATTATTTGTTTCTCTTGTCACAACTGCTACTACTTTGCCAATTTTTTTATTTGCGTTACCATCAGGTATATTATCTGATATTTTTGATCGGCGGAGTATACTCCTTATCACATGCACATATATGTTTACAATATCTACTATACTAGGAATCCTCACTCTTATTGGTCTTACTACCCCAACAATACTTTTGATATTTACTTTTGCACTAGGAGCAGGTACAACTATGATTAGGACTCCTATTATCCCTACTATGAGTGGACTGGTTGGAAGATCAGAACTACCTGCCGCTCTGACTCTTAGTGCCGTTGCTAGTAACATAGGTCGGGTTATTGGCCCAACGATAGGTGGTTTTATTGTAGCTGCCATTGCACCTTGGACTGTATTTTTTCTTAATTCAGCTTCCTTTATTGGCATGATCATAGTACTAAGTAGATTGCCAAGAAAGCCCAATGTTCAACAACAACATAATCAACATCAGCCGCAGCACCATCAACAACAAAGATCTCTGCCACCAGAGAATATAATAAGAGCTATTCGAGTTCAGATGCGGTATATTCGCTATTCTCAAGCTGCACGTGTATTAATGGTACGTGCAGGTTTGTTTACGTTATGTAGCAGTGCATTATTATCGCTATTGCCGCTGTTAGCCAAACATGAATTGGGAGTTGGTTCTATGGGTTTCGGACTGCTGCTAGGATCTTTTGGTATGGGTGCAATTATCGGTGGAATTGTAATTTTGCCAAGGTTACGACCTAAGGCTTCGGTAGAATCTCTTATTACTGGTTCTATAGCGTTACTTGCAATTGTAACCTTTACACTGGGGTACGCTCGAGATTTTGGAATTCTTTGCATGGCAATGGGGCTAGGAGGAGCATCCTACATCACGATAATATCAAAACTTTACACAATTGGAATAAAATCTGCACCAAAATGGATTGGATCTAGGGTATTAGCAATATATCTGCTTATACTAAATGGTGGCTCGGTAATTGGAAGTGTAATATGGGGTACAGTAGCTAACGTATTTGGTATCCCATTTACACTGTTGGTAGCTTCATTAGCCTTAGCTGCAACCATTATTGCTAAGAAACGTTATAGCAGTACTTTGTTAGATGACCTTGACTTTACACCAGCAGGTGATCATTGGTCACTTCCTCCTCAATCCTCAATTGATTCTTCACAAAATGAAAACCAAGCACTGGTAACAATTGAATATAACGAGATAGATCCTAACTTATCTAATAAATTTGAGCAGAGTGTACATGAATTAGGACGTACTCTTAAAAGTGAAGGAATGGCATACTGGAAATTATTCCAAGATCCAGCAGATATCGGCCACTACATAGAAATCAGGATTGCCGATACCTGGACTGATCATATCCGTCAGCATGAATATGTTACCAAGAATGTTCAAGTTATGGAAAATAGAATACGCGAACTTATCAAGGATTGCCCCCAACCAATAATATCGCATTATATAGGAAAATCTCCTCAATCATACTTGTAAGATAGATAGATAGATAGATAGAGACGCAAGCTTGTTGCGCCCTCAATCTCTCCTTTTTGAACTTAATCTTTTGTATGCCTATTCGATTTCTGTAATTGATTTACATCTAGGCTTTGGCATAAAGTAGTAGCACAGTACTATACTGTATATGATATTGTGATGCTGGTTAGTAGTAGACGTAGCCAAGCTAGTTGCGATTCTTGTTTATGACATAGGAAAGTCAATCAATGGAATCGAGCATCTGATTGATGATTGATGTTGAAACGATTGCAACAATCTATGCCTTCAGATTTGTACCTGACCACCGTCGACAAACAGTTCTATACTTGTTACGAGACTGCTGTCATCTGACGCGAGCAATGAGACTACTTTTGCAATTTAGACAGGGCTGCCCATTCTCCCAAGTGGTATGTGCTCACGACGTGAACCTTGAGCATCCGTGAATGAAAACAGCTGGGCTGCCACTTGCACTCCCGATATCTTAGACATTAATCTCAACTCCATTAACTCCTTTAATCCTTATACTCAACTATGCTCTCTTTCTCCTTAGGGGGTCAAAAATTAGTTAGAGAACATATGCTAAGTGGTATACCTTGCTCCATGAGGATCCATCAACATACGTCCCATGGACTAGAACAATATTCTGTTTGTGGCATTTGTTGCTGTAGTCATACTGGGTGTTCCTTGAGATTGCATTAGTGTATTATTCTACTGTGCGCTAACCAACCCAGAATTTGCTATATTTAATGTAAGACATACAACAACAAATGCTGTGATCACATATGATAAACGTAAGATTGTGGTTCTAGGAGTATATTCTTTCATTGTAGCAGGCTCCACCTTGGCTTTTGTTGATTGCACTTCTTTGTATCTCTCAAAACCTCACTCCGACAATACATTTTTTAGCATAATAGAAGCCTGTTCAATTGCAGCCCGTGGTGAAGGATCATCAGTAAATGGATTTAACATTACAAAGTCGTGAATGGTCCCCTGATATCGAACTGCAGCAACAGGAACACCTGCCTCTGATAGCTTTGAAGCATATGCTTGCCCTTCATCACAAAGTACGTCGTTCTTTCCGTTGATGACCATTGCTGGGGGCAGTCCCTTTAGCTGCTCTACTGAAGCCTGCAGTGGAGAGACAGTTGGATCTTTAACATTTGTCTCATTTGTCAGGTAGTTGTTCCAAAACCACCTCATGTTATCACGAGTTAGAAAATAACCATTTTGATACGTCATGTAAGATTGCGTGTCAAAATTAACATCCGTAACTGGATAGAAGAGCACCTGAAATCTAATTGATGGTCCATCACGTTCTTTGGCAAGCAATGTCACAGCAGCAGCCATATTGCCGCCTACGCTGTCCCCGACGACTGCTAGACGTGAAGAATTTACATTGATAGTTTTGCCATTTTCAGCGACCCATTTAGTGGCAGCGTATGCCTGCTCAATTGCAACAGGATATTTGGCCTCCGGAGAAGGAGTATAGTTGACGAAGACTATGACCACATTTGCTTTGTTAGCAAGCTCTCTTACCAGTCTTTCGTGAGTATCAAATCCACCAAGAACCCATCCACCTCCATGAAAGTGCATTACAACAGGTAAAATCTCATTGCTGCTATTTGCAGGGCGAACTATAGTGATGGGTATATCTTTACTACTAGGGCCGCCAGAGATGGTACGATTCTCTATCTCAGCTGGAAGCATTTTGACTGGAGTGCTAGCCTGAAGTCCAGATAATACCGCACGCGCTTTCTCTGGAGAAAGAGTATAAAGTGGCGGTCCTCCATTTTCTTGCACATCGGCAAGGAAGGCTTGAGTAAGCTTTTCTAGTCCAGTATAATTAAATGTACCCAAAGAAAACAGTGTAGCCGAATCATGTCCTACTTGAGTATTGGTAGTCATTATAGTCTAGTGGTCAGTGTGTTATAATAGTATGATGGGTACATTGCCTTGCATTGTACCCAATCACTATTATAGTCAGCACTATACTATCAACAAATGTATCGTCTTACGAGAAGGATAAAAGAACATAGTATAATTATTAGCATTTTTTCACTTATGCTAATTGCTCTGTCATTTGGAATTGTGTCTATTCAATTTGCATCCGGTCAAGCAAGTCAAGTTAATTCAGATAAGAATAATGCAAACCCACTAAACTTACAAAACATACCAGCAAAAAAAATCCATGTGGGAGATATCGATATTGCATACAAAGTCTTTGGTAAAGGTGATCCTATTTTGCTCATTAGTGGTAGTGGTCAGGTTATGGATGCTTGGGATCACACTATCCTAAGAGACCTCTCCTCAAATCACACAGTAATTATATTTGATAACCGTGGAGTTGGCAATACGACAGCTGGTACTAGACCATTCTCGATAATCCAATTTGCAAATGATACTATTGGTTTGCTGGATGCTCTGAAAATACAAAAAGCAGATGTTCTTGGGTTTTCTATGGGTACCTTTATAGCTCAACAACTTACAGTATTGCATCCAGAAAAAGTTAACAGGCTTGTACTTTATGGTGCATCATGTGGTGGAAAAGACAATATACCTCAAAGTCCAGAAGTTGTAAAAATTCTATCTAATGTAGTAAATAATAATACTATGCAGGATCAAGAACGGCTTCTTTCTGTCACATATCCATTAGCATGGATTAGATCGCATCCTAACTTTACTATTCCACAACCTAAAGAAACTATTTCACCTAATACACTAAAGAAGCAGTTCAATATTGTAGAAGATTGGTTTGCAACCAACTGGAGCGGTGTTTGCAATCAGCTTTCAAAAATTACAATACCAACATTAGTGATAACTGGTACTGAAGATGTTGCTGTACCTACAGCTAATTCTTTAATTATTGTACAAAAAATTCCCGGAGCATGGCTCGTACAGATCAAAGGAGCTGGCCATGGACTAATGTATCAATATCCTGAGAAACTCAGCATAGTACTACAAACATTTCTTACAACAACAACTATGGTGCCATCTAATTGAATCCACTAGCATTAGTTAAAGATAGATTGATAATAGTTAGGTTAACTAATATCTACAGATTAATCTGTTTTTTGATCAAATCATGAAATTCTCTATCTGACATATTTCTTCTTGATTCTAACGCCATAGCAGCATCTTTTCCTACTATATACCTAAAATCAGGTCGCCTGAGTCGACTGACTATCCCCCATCAACTAACAAGGTTTGACCTAGTACAAAGGATGCCTTATCAGACAATAGCCAGACTACTGCATTAGCAATCTCTTCAGGATCTGCAATACGCCCTATTGGATGCATGGGGTTGAGGGTTTCCATAAATTGTTTGTCTAAGGAAGCAATCATAGGAGTTTTAACTAGACCTGGAGCAACAGCGTTTATTCTGATTCCACTTACATAGCCTGGAAAGGAGCAAATTTCACATTTATTAGCAGCTCTCATCTATCAATATTAACAATGAAATCCAATGTATTATCGTTTAAATCAAACTCTACTCTTTTCAATCCAAATTCTTCAAACAAAAATCCATATTGTTCTGCCATATAAATAGACCAATTCTTTCCCATATCATGTTGTATCACATACGAGTGTCGAGTATAATTGGCTTCATGTCTATATGGGTAGCCTGATATTTTAATCCATGTTTCAATCACGTCTAGAGCTGATTCAATATTGTATTCATTTCTTAGAAGCAGTACAAAATCTTTGGTATCATTCTTTGCTATATATTCTGCAATAGAAGATATCTCTTCCTTTGGGAGTCTGTTTATGAGGTTAATTAGCAATCCTCTCCTTACAGTAACAAATCCAGCTTTTGCTGCATTAGAATGCCAATCAATATGCCTTCTTATGATATGACTTACTAAGGTATTGACACTGATATCATTTTGCTTAGCTTCATGATGCAGTTTATTTAAAATAGTGCTATCTAATCTAAAAGTGATACTTTCACTTTTACTGGTTTTTGTTATTGGTTCAGATGCTGGTGATGTTTTCAATTTATCACTCCGAGAGACAAGTGAGCAAGAATATGGACTTCAAAAGCAATTCATCCCCGGCATTATCGTATCAGACAAAATAAGGCCGTAGGTATAAGTTGAGGAATTCACCCTAAATTCTCCATCGTAGGGTCGTAGAATAATATATTGTATTCTTCTAGTACCATTGATCATCCCATGAGCAACAAATATTTACAGATTACTGCTATTTTGTTCCACAATCACGATGGATTATGAACTTTCGCCTTACTATTAACGGTTCTATGATTTCGAAATTACATATATCAATTTTATTGAATATCAAACTATACTCATTATATTGATGGTACAATAAACCATAATTCATCATATATGAATCTGTGAGGTTATAACATATACATTGAGCTCGCTTTTAAATGATGATGTAAAAAATTATCTCAATAATAGCGACTTAGTTATTTATCATAATAGCCGTTGTCGATGTACAATGCAAGGCAATGTACTCATCACACTATTATAACGTGCTGGCGACCAGAGTATAATGACTACTACCATTACTACTCAAGTAGGACATGGAACACAGAACATTCATCCTTTCCATGTAAACGTTCCGGAAGCAAAACTTACCGAGTTGCAGGCGCATAAACGCGACAAGGTGGCCTGAACGGGAAACGGTCACAGACGCATCGCAAGGCGTGCGTATCGCTACGATTCAGGAACTCGCGTGCTATTGGGCGACAGATTACGACTGGCGCAAGTGCGAGGCGAAACTCAACGGCCTGCAGCAGTTCATGACTGAGATCGATGGGCTAGACATTCATTTCATTCACGTTAGTTCGAAACATGAAAATGCGTTGCCGCTCATCGTCATGCACGGATGGCCCGGATCGGTCATCGAACAGCTGAAGATTGTCGATCTCCTGATCAATCCCACTGCACATGGCGCAAGCGCATCGGATGCTTTCCATCTGGTGATTCCCTCGATGCCTGGCTACGGGTTTTCAGGTAAGCCTATCATGACCATTATTGACCAGTGGTAGTACTAACTATGTCGTATAGTACCTATCATTATGATGAGAACGACAGAAAACTAGAAGAAACTTCGAAACGACTTCCTGAAAACTTTGATGGTTTTATAAAACGACATAAACAAGAAATGATACAACTATATCAAAATGAATTCAATTCAGCCCTAAGATTAACTGAAGAATGTATTAAAAGAGGGGATATTATTGAGGCAAACTTACATCTTCAAAGAGCTAGACATGCAAGAGATCTCATAAAATTGGAAAAAGAGGATCTAGACAATTTTTAATTCTATGGTATGTTAACTATGCGATAAGACAAGATGAGGATTGATTAATTGTAATGTGTTTTTGTATGCTCCGACTATAATTTTGATGGTTAAATTGACACACATAAACGAATGAACTAACTAACTCATTCCTACACTCCGGCCGGCCTATCCATTGTCTCATTATATTCACGATAGCCGACGACTTTAGATAATAATAAAAATGAGCTGCTGTGCTATTTCTGCATAGTCTAAGCCTCTATCTCTCATTTGTACTACTTTGCACCTACGCCATTCTAGTTGTTCAGATTTTGTGCTCAAATTGTAGAAATTTCCTTCGTAAATATTACACTGGTCAGATTTTTAGATTTATCTGTCTATTTGGTTACATGTTATAGAAAACCTAATGCAAAAGTAATGTGTGTCTATATATATTCATTATACATATATTTCTACCATTACTTTGTGCTTTTCTTGATTGATGATGTTTCATATTTTTCGTCTATTTCATTTCGTTTTAACTTAAGGGTAATTCTGTCATCTGCAAGACTTGAAATTTCAAGCCGAGGGATCTCATATTTTATCTCCATGTTGTTTTCTTTTTCTAGCTTCACGATAAACGAATCTGAAAACGCCGCTTCAACTTTGCCCATTTTTATTCCGTCTGCTGAATATACCATCTTGTAGTTTACCCTGTCGTCACTATGAATTTTATCTTCATAAGGATATTCTGACATATCCAATTTACAAGGTAGTTTATACCAAATAAGTCTTAACACTAGCTATAATGGTAAAAAAATAATATTAGCATGGTTCATAATAGAATGCTGACTTGTGAGATTTGGAATAACCTTACCTCAAATAGGAGAACATGCAACAAAAGAAAATGTCATTAACCTATCTAAGAAAGCAGAAAGGCAAGGCTTTGATTCTTTATGGGTACTAGAAAGGCTGGTCTCGCCTCTAAAACCTATGAATCCATATCCTGGTACTAAAGATGGAAGTCTTCCGACTCATAAATTACTTACATTTGTTGCAGCTAACACAGAGAAAATCAGCATAGGTATAGCTGTAATCGATATGTTTTACCAAAGTCTTCACGTTAACCTTAGTGCATGTTCGGCAATTCCTAACAAGTCATGGCTTACTCACTCATTCTCATCGATCACTTGCTGAACAAGGACTGAATCCAAGTAAGCTCGAACCTCTACGATCAAGCCATCAACAAACCGTGTTATCCAGCAGTATCTTTGAGCACTTAGTCTTCCATTCAGAGCAATAGAGGTATAGGTCATCTCTACAATAGCAGTATCATCTGAAACGTAAATGTGGTCTACCTTCATTACCACTGATCCTCCTTTTAGAAGCCTGCCTAAGCGCTCAATTGTATGCTTCAAAAAGTCTGATTTACTGTTATATATATACACCGGCCACTGGTGTGTTCCCATGACAGTCCAATGTACATCGTCAGCGACGCTATCAAAGAAATCTCACCTTTCAACTATAATCAATTCAAGGCCGCTATCCTTCATGATAACTTGTTAGTCAGTTATGGGATGAAAAACCTGATCGTATCGACTTGCAGATCTAAATGAAGAAGAAGGACCTGTAACTAATACTACTACTACTACTACTACTTCGTCGCATTCAATTTTTTAATACATTTATCGTATCTCTCCCAAAAGAAGAAATTAATTCCTGGCTAAAATGGAAACAGGAGGTCCTTGGCAATCAAGAATAATTGTCGCACATATCAGGTTATTAGACCTGTTTTATCACATTAGGCTATTGTAATGTCTATGAGCTCTGGTCTTTACCATATAGCATAGTCAACCATTTCAATGCTCGCAGCCCTGGCATAAAACAATATTCGCCACCGCGTACCACAACGAATTGCAGTAGGCCGTGAAGACGATGACGTACTGGGCGTTTAGGAATCGTAAATATTCTGTCGCCCTCGTCATTGCCTATGATCGGATGCTGCTCTGTCCCATGACGGATGAAGTTACCATCAGTAACCCATTGAGATTGTAGAAGTTCGAATTGCCGCTTTATGTGTGAGCCAATTAGTAAGAATACGCCGCCACGCTGTGCACCATCATCCTCAAGTACGCCTTCTGGAAGAGGTGGCCCATAATTAGTTGCACGCCGAAGAATATGGTGAAGATTGGCTGCAACCAAATCATCCTTCAATGCATCGCGAGGATTCAGGCGCCGAATATGCGAACTGAAAGGACATTTCAATCCTTCCATGTCATCTGAATAGCTGAAATCATTATTACGGTTCGGATCTGCGCCTAGCAGGTTTGATGCCTCACAATTTGGAAATGTAGGGAATATGTTTCATATATATTATAATAGTAACAGGTAAGATTAAAGCCCAGAAAAGTTGGGTTAATTGGATATTAATAAATGAAATTCCAATTGAGATGAGGAAAATCACAGGGGAAGCAAGAGACCTCGAAAGGAAATATTTTACTAGATGTGGATGTATGCCTTCATCTACCAAATATCTATTATGACTAGCATACCACCATAATATACACAAAGTAAATCCAGTAGCTGACATAATACCAGCAAATGTTATTATAACTATTCTGTGAGTACCATAAGTAGTAAGAAGACCAGTAAAATACGCTACAAGTGAGATAAAAAGCAAGAATAACAAGTTTAACCATATCAAAGTAATATTCATACGCCTTATATGTTCAAATATTCTATGATAGCTAATCCAATATATTCCTACTATTATGAAGCTGATTATGTAATGAATTATACTGGGGACTAGCATTTGGAATAATCTTCTTGTTAGATCAGGCTCTGCTATATTGGCAGAAAAATTTGGCAGCTGAATTGACAAGGCCATAAAAGTGATAGAAAATGCAAAAAGAGCATCACTAAATGAGATTATGTACTCTACTTTTATCTCATTTAGGTTCATTGTTGAACACTAGCATTGAGTATTATGTATTAAAAAGACTTCTGGAAATACCAAATCATCATTAACAATAAAGGCCCAGATATAAGGAAGTCTAGAATTAACTGCAGATTTCTTTTCTTGCAAGCGTTGCAGGATATATATTTATCCTAATTTTGATCTAGACTAAGCATGATAAAACTGTATGTCAGAATGGCTTTATTTTATTATCCAGAAAATGTTGACTAATTTGGGAGTAGTTCGTTAATGGACAGGTCAATGATGTCAGATAATAGTAACGTATCTAAATGAACTATATATTAACCTCATCCCAACACATCAAAACCTTTTTTATCATAAGTTAAACAATTCTGGGGTACCTATAATACTATGGACTTTTATAATATATAGATGAAAAGCTAGCTGTCAAAAATAATTCTTGTAGGTATTGATGGTTCACAACCAGCTAAGAAAGCTCTGGAATATGCAGCAAATCTTGCAACTAAAAATGATTCACACTTGTATATAGTACATGTAATCGAAGAATTCGGTGAATTGATACAACGATGGGAGCAACACGATAGTTATGTAGAAGAAGTAAAAAGGCTTAGTAAAGACTTGCTTCATGAATCTGAGTCCCGAGCAAGACAACTAGGAGCTGCAAAAATAGATATAATTGAGGACGAAGGTGATGCGGCAGAAAAGATTTTGCAGATAGCAAAAGATAAAGGAGTGGATACAATAGTTGTTGGAAACAGAGGATTTAGCACTGCAGAGGAATTTCTTTTAGGAAGCGTGTCACTCAAATTAACTCATCATGCAAAATGCTCAGTAGTTGTTGTGAGATAAAAATTAATTAGATGTAAAAATGCTCATACGGTTGGTCAATATTCATTCGCGATTGTTCCATCCTTTAAAGGTTAGTTACCTTGTTCCTCTTTTCCCTACTTTCATTCAAACTTCTACTCTGGAAGTGATCTCCATTCTAACGTCCGTGAATACTAATGTACAAATGGCTTGTCTGATATGCATCTACTTGAAAGTTCAGGTGTTTTTCTTCCCCTGACTTGCAATGTGCTGCGGCATCAATTATCTGCCTAAGCTCTCTTTCTTTTGCGATTATTCGGCCAACGATTGGATCATATTTGATATGATCCTTCTGAAGGAAGTATTCGTTCAGGTCAAAAGTTGTTAAATAAGAATAATCATGTAGAAGACTGGGTTACTTCTTTGATTCCATAAATGGGTAGGATCAGGAGTAGTGGTATATGAATACTGATCTATTATTAGAAAGAACGGAGGAGCCAGAGTTAGAAAAGGATGTAAAAGAAATCTTATATGATGTCTTAAACGAACTACTCCAAGGAAAAAGAAAGAGAAAGAGTAATAACTAGAATGGTGTTTCTTTAAGATGACAAATCATATTTATATAACAATAGGATTACAGGAAGCTACATGGAGTAAGAAGGAGAACAAGAAGGAAGAAGATAACAAATTACACTCATATAGTAGTAGTCACAGCATTCAAGACCATTAAAACAAAGCACCATTTCAGATTTTATGAAATAAACTCATTAGCTATTACAATCTCTTATCGCTCATACAAGCTCAGTAAAAGTATGCGATGGTAGCAGTTGGAAACAGGGAGACAAACTTGGTAGCAATGGTAGTAGTAAAAGCTAATAGTGTAGAGATTCCATATGATAAACATACAGATATTACATTCTAAGCAATGTAGAAAAGGAAAAGCTTGTCGTAGACTCCCTCTACACAGTGGTGTGGCCGTAAAAAGCAGACATGATTGTACTAGAATGTAGATATGTGTAGAAGCAGCTTCTTCTTTTTATTTTTCACTGAATATTATAAAGATTTATGAGGTAACGACTAATTATCGCATATCTGCATTTACTCTATTTATGTTGGCTATTATATGGTCTCTAGTCTTTGTCATCCAGTGTAGCCAACCACAGTACCAACGAGCGGCGTGTCTATAGGACCAGGACTGACAGCGTTGACGCGGATCTTACGTTGTTTCAGCTCGACTCTGCATCTCAACTATACTCTCTTTCTCCTTGGACCTTTTAATAGTCATTTATTTAGCGCCTTTTGCTGCATTCAGGATCAGCTGCGCAACTTCATTTGGATGTGACAGGGGTGATGCATGGCTAGACGCAAGTGAGATCGTAGTGGCATTGATCTGTTTTGCAAACATTCGTTCGACATTAGGGGGGATAGCGTGGTCATTCTCAGAGACTTGATACCAACTAGGCAGTTGCTTCCAAGCTGGTGGACCAGATTTTTCAGCAAGAATAGATTGATTAAATGGCTTTTGTGCAGCGGCCAAGACTTTAGCTTGAGCTGGATCAATATCTTGAGCAAATGCTTGGCCGAACACCTCTGGGTTGATATAGACAAATCCTCCCTTATCGAACATCAAAAATCCTTTTGGAAACTTTGTAAGATCTACGAAATTACCTAGGGATTGTCCCTCATTAGGAGCAAAGGCAGCAATGTAAACGAGGCCTTTGACTTTGGGATTATTATAAGCAGCGTTAGTTATCACAAATCCACCATAGGAATGTCCTACAAGTATTACTGGTCCTCCAACAAGATCAATTGCACGCTTTACAGTAGCTATGTCATCTGCTAGAGAATGCAGAGCGAGTTGCACTGCGATGACTTTGTGTCCTGCATTCTGTAGAATCGGAATTACCTTGCTCCATGAAGATCCATCAACATACGTCCCATGGACTAGAACAATATTCATATTAGTAGTGCCATTTGCCACTGCCACACCCTGTACTCCTTGAGATTTCATTAATGTCTTGTTCTGCTGCGCGTTAGCCAAGCCAGAATTTGTAGTAGTTAATGTCAAACTTACAATAAGCGTTACGGTTAGGCACAATAAATACAAATTTTTTTCTTTTTTGATATATTCTGTCATTTGTATACTACCAAATAGTATTTACATATTTAAAGAGCAAGAATTCTTTGCAATTAAATTTAGAAAATAATTGCAATGCAGCCGTCATAAAATTTTGAACTGAAGGTAATTATCAAGCTTTGATACAATATCAGGACATGGTTTTCAAATATATAGATTACATAGATTGGAAACAGCAAATTTCACATTTATTAGCAAGGACAATCGCTTTGATGTGGCTGCTGTTTGTTTGCCTCCTTCTTTTCCATAATATTTGCAACCTTTAAACATAAATGTGATATATCCGAGTCAATAAATAAATTAGTTCCTGTTATTTTGTTTGTCGTCACCTTAGAAACAGACGTAACGATAGTTGGTAGAAGATCGGCTTGGGGTAAATCTTCATAGATTTTGCTTATCTATAATATGAAAAATGAAAACTACTTACAGTGTATAACTATTAGGTGGCAGCGAAAGGCTGATTCCAATTAATAAGGTCTTGATATTGTAGTATACTCTATGCCATCTACCCAAAAGTAAAAGTATAGAATTGAAACCCTTTCCCTTTAACATCAATTATAATATAATGAGTATCGTAGTTGTTATGTATAGCCAAATTATACAGCCTTTGTCCGTCAATTCTGAAACTACCATCTGATGACAAATCCTCGCCTACTGATTTGTTCGATGTTGCTGATGCTGTAGCAGCTGCTGCTCCTCCTCCTTCTTTATCATTAATAACAACTCCTCCACCCCTTCCTCCTGCTATTATATTTACAGACTTTGCATAATATAACAAAACAATGCGTCCAGTATCATTTTGCAACTCCATATTATCGGGATTGTTTTTCCACTTACCTTGAAGGTATACAATGCTAGGCTTGAAATTTGTATTGGATGGTACTGAGTATGAAACATTCTGATCTGGTTTGAAGCCTTCAGGATTTCCAAGAGGTGTTCTAGCTGTACTATACCCTATGTATATTTCCGGTGTTGTACTCTGTCTTAAATCTATATAATATAGACTTGTTGGTTGAATTACTGTAGTAGGTTTTGTATTGAAGCTTATTTCTTTTGCGCCCATCAGAGCAGCACGTTCAGCCACTAGCGACTGAATTGATTTTTCTATTTGATCATAACTACCTTCGCCTATATGATCATATCTTATATATCCTTGAGTATCAATCAAGTAAAATCTGGGCCAATAATTATTTCCATATGCATTCCAAGTTCCATGATCACTGTCTAATATTACAGGATATCTTATTCCAAATCTTTGGACCGCATTCTTCACATTGGTATAGTTTTTCTCAAATTGAAATTCCGGTGAATGAACACCAACTACGACTAAACCCTTATTAGAATATTTTTGATTCCAATCGTCAATGTACGGCATTGGACGAATAGAGTTAATGCATGTATAAGTCCAAATGTATAGTAAAACTACTTTTCCTCTAAGAGACGAAAGTGTAATTGGGCTATTATTAGGCGTATTTATGTAGCCACTAATTTGAGCAAACTCAGGGGCTTTTATGAATTGTGACTTGTCAATTTGCCGGAATTGAGCAGTATTAAGCTTGATTGTAGTCATAGTATGATTTTCTATCATTCCAGCTGCCATTACCGGATGAGTTATTCCGCTTTGAGCAGCGCTCTTCACATTGGTATAGTTTTTCTCAAATTGAGATTCCGGTGAATGAACAGCACCACCTACTACCAGGCCTTTGTCTTTTTGTTGTTGTACTGACCAAGCCTGATTAAGACTAGGATTATTGAAATATATTGTAAAACCAACGATAACAGAAACTACTACTACTACTACTACTACTGTCATTGCCATTCCTAATGCACTAATATTATTTCTACTCATCGTAAGTTCGTCTCCGTTGGTAAACATATTCGGTTTACCTGCTCTTGTTTTATTATTAATATTATTAGTTTATAAAATATAGTTAGATACCAAAAACATGTCATTCTATTTGTGATTTTCATCTCTGTTCTCTAGGTAATAGGCCGAGCAGCTCCTTGGTGGTCAAAATAGCATGTGCAAATGCTGGTCCATTGACTTCATTCGCAGAATGCATGCCTTCATGACTGAACGCAGCGATTGCATCCTTAATGATAGTAACATGGTATCCAAGCTCCACACCAAAGCGACCTGTAGCTTCGATACAGGTATTTGCTATCATGCCTACCAAAATTATTTTCTGAATCCCATGCTGCTTTAATTGTGAGTCAAGATCGGTATTGGCAAAGCCGCTTTGTGCCCAGTGCTCAAGCGCTATTACGTCACCTTCGCGGGGACCAAATTCAGGATGAAATTCCCCACCCCAAGTTCCGGCAGCAAAGTCCTGGTCTTCATTTGCCCGGATTTGTGATGGATTCATATGCTTCCATCCTTTATAGGCTCCTTCTCGCCAGCGGTGATGAGGTACAATGAAGACTTGTATGTGTGATGTTCGCACAGCAGGAATCAGCTTTCGCATATTGTTATAAAAGCCAACTGCATCAGCTGTCTCTTTAGTACGCTCATAGAGTTTGCCTCCTTCACTCATAAAATCATTGTAAGGATCGACTATCAGTAGAGCAGTGTCGTCTGCAGAGTAGTTAATAGCTGTTGTCATCATGAATTGTACCTATTGTCTCATTAGATCAGCGCGCTCAATACCTGCTACAAACAGAGGCGTCTCATGGCGGTTATGTACCTCTGGTACCGGCTGACGCGCTTGTTTGAATTGCTCAAATGGAATTCCTTGTTTGGCTAGAAACTTGAGGAATCCTTCAGTCAGCCGAGAATGTATATAGTTGGTAAGCTTACATTTGTTTGAGTCGATGGCTTTGACACCCATATCCCAGGTTACCTGCAATGTTCTATGGCCTTTCTCATTTCCTGGTAGTAGTAGAATTACCACCAAAGAAATTGGCGACATGATTTATAACAAACTGCGGCTGTTCCTCTGGGATCCAATGACCTGAATTTGGAACTATAATACCCTCCACATTTTGGGCCAATATTTTCATCGCATATATGATAGGAGACATAGTGATATTACCTCGATTAAATTGATTATATCCTCCTCCTAAAGCTAGTACTGGCATTGGAAGCTTAGTCTTTGAGTAATTTTGATTTTCAATCGCTTCCTGAGGAAAAGCTCGATAATACTCAAATCCCGCACGCATTCCACCTGGAGCAGAATAATGGCTAACATATTCGTTGATATCATCCTGTGTTATCGCAGATGGATTATACGCAAGATTATGATAAAACCACGATAAATACAGCAGTTCTTTTCCTTGTACTAGGGCTTCTGGCAAATCGGGTGTTTGATGGAATGAAAACCACCATATTGACTGGGCCTTTGCAGGTATGAAGCCGGGAATCACGGAATCCATAACAACTAACCGCTTGACTTCCGTAGGATGTGCAGCTGCGTAAGAATATGATACTGGTGATCCGATATCATGACCCACCAGGAAAATTGTCTTAAATCCTAACTTTGTAACTAGTTGATGTATGTCTTCAGCTACTGTTTTACCATCATAACCAGTTGCTGGTTTTGAAGAGTCTCCGATACCTCTAAGATCAGGTCCAATAACAGTATATGTTTTAGCTAATGCTGGCAGTACTTTATGCCATTCATACCATGTTTCAGGCCATCCATGCAATAAAACTACAGGATTACCATGACCTCCTATAACATAGTGTAATTGAATACCATTAACAGAAGCGGTATTATGAGAAAAGGTCATATTAT